>DCBA01000125.1:0-43233 GCA_002313255.1 Gammaproteobacteria bacterium UBA1119
TTGATGTTTAAATGGCGCGAATTGGTGATTCGAGACCGCCAGAAAAATTGATTAGAACGGGCGAACCGAGTGGGCGTTCCATACGAATTAAGGTGTTAATTCCTGATGAATTCCGTTTCGAATAATCGGTAATGGGTTTCAACCATGCCGAGCTGACAGTAGGTCGCTTGCGCGCCGTCATTATCCTTTTCGACATACAGCCGGATCCCCGCCGCCGTTGGATCTTCTGATGCGAGGGAAAGAACGTGATGATGCATTGCCGAGTACACGCCAAGTCGACGGTGTGAAGAAGCAACGTAAACGCTCTGGATCCACCAAAATCGACCATTACGCCAATCGCTCCATTCCCAGGTGAGCATCAGCGTTCCCACCGGTTTGCCGGCAATCTCGGCGACGATATAAAGAGCCAGGTCCTCAGATGAAAGGGTGGTAGCAATCCCGTGTCTCAAAGTATTCTCGTCTAGACCTTTGTCTTCACTTTCGGAGGCCATCGCGATCTGAAACCTGACCAATACTTCGAGGTCTGCTTTGGTAGCCATACGTATTGCTATGTTGTTAGAGACCGTCATGTACTATCGACGCGAATCGGTTGCAAATAGGTTCATTGCGCCAACGCTTTGTCGAATACGGGGCGCGTTAGGTTTTCGTGACCGTCTTGTGTCGCGAGAATGTTGTCCTCGATCCGAATGCCACCGAAAGGCACAAATGATTGAACGCGGTCTCGATTGATATCGGCGGGATTTTCAACGGTGTCAATGAGCATCGGGATGAAATAAATCCCGGGTTCGACGGTGAAGACTTGATTGGCCTCGATTTGCCGGTTCAAACGCAAGTTGGGGAAGCGGTCTGACGGGCTCCTATTTTCGGCTTGACGCGCCGTTAACCGACCGCCAACGTCGTGGGTCTGCAAGCCGAGCAAATGACCAAGACCGTGTGGGAAAAAAGCATCGGTTATTCGTTGATCGAACGCCGCTTCCGCGGAACAAGTCACGAATCCAAATGCGACCAACAGCTCGGCGATGTCGTGATGCATTCGTTCGTGGAGATCTAGGTAGCTTAGTCCTAGACCAATATCGCCGATTAGGGCTTGTTGTTTCTCGTCGAGCGCATTGATGAGACTGTCAAAATCGTCCCCGGGCATTGCGCTGTAGGTTCTCGTAATGTCGCTGTGATACCCATTAAATTTGCCGCCCGCGTCGATCAAAAAACTGTGTACGCGCTTTGGCGTCGCTCTATCGTAGTGCTGGTAGTGAAGGGTGCCCGCATGCTCGTTCAACGCGATGATGTTCGGGTAGGGAAGCTCACTTTCGGTTTGCTTGCTCGCGTCAAGGTAGGCCATGTGAATGTCGAACTCGCTGGCTCCCGACGAGAAAGCGCGATGTGCCGCCAGATGTCCGCGCACGCCGATTTCGGTGGCTCCCCTCATGTTGATAATTTCAAACTCTGTTTTAAACGAGCGACCGTAATCGAGCTGATCGATGAATGGCCCGACATCTTCCGTCGTTATCACGAGATTGTTGGCGAGTTCCGTGTCAGGTCCAACGTAGGCGATGTTGGTCAGTGCACGCGTTGCCTCAACGATACCCTCGATTTGATTTTCTGATTCTTGGTATACCGCCACGTCGAAGACGCCGTCGGTCCAGGGTGGGACCGAAGGTGGCACGAACCAAAAGTCATCCGGCTGGTAAAAAAATAATTTTGGCGTTATGCCGGGACGAACAAGTAATACCGCATCTTCGGTCAGGGGTTCGGGTACCCACCTTGCAAAGTGGGGGTTGGGCCGGAATGGAGGACTTTGATCGTCGGCAAAGTAATACGAGTTGGTTCCGGCAGGGACGAGCGCGGCGTCGAATCCATGTTCATCCAGCGCGTGCGCCCATTCCTCACATAGGGATTTGATGTGGTGACTGAAGCTAGTCCTATCGACGCTCAAATTAATTCCTGTTGATGTGAGTAATGTCTGGGAGATTGTAGCCTAGGCTGTGATTGTCGCGGCTCTTCATGATATACATAGCGGCTATTCCAGCGCGTAATAACGGGGAGCACTATGGGTGATTATGCCTACGCGGCACCTACGAGCCTTGAAGAAGCTCTCTCGGTGCTTGAGTCTCAGGCAAACGATGGACAACGTACCCAGATACTTGCAGGGGGCACCGATGTTCTGGTGCAGATGCGATCCGTCGACAAAGAACCACGCACTCTTGTTGATATAAAACACATAGCCGAGACCAATGAGTTATCCATTGGTGCCGACGAGATTTTCATCGGTGCAGCGATACCGTCGGCGGCGCTTAACGAGAACGATGAACTGAAGGGGCTTCTTCCGGGACTCATCGAGGCTGCAGATCTAATTGGTTCGACGCAGATCCAAGGACGCGCCACTATCGGTGGGAACCTTTGCAATTCGTCTCCGGCGGGCGACACGATTCCTGCGCTAGTCGTTGTCTCGGCGGTTTGTGTGATCGCTTCACCCGGCGGCTCTCGAGAGGTTGCAGTGGGAGATTTTGTGACCGGTGTCGGACAGAATTGTTTGGCATCGAACGAAATTCTTTTAGGTCTCAAAATTCCGCGGCCCAGAAACAACTCTGCTGACGCGTACTTGCGGTTCATTCCACGTACTGAAATGGATATTGCTGTTGCGGGAGCGGGTGTCGCGCTTACGCTTGACGACGGGGGGACTTGTACGTCGGCCAGGGTCGCGATTGGCGCCGTTGCTCCGACGGTACGTTTAGTTGAAGCGGCATCGGCGGCATTGGTTGGAACGAAAGTTGATGATGACGCACTTAGCGCGGCCTCAGCGGCGTGTTCCGATGCGGCGTCACCGATCACGGATAAGCGGGGTACGGTCGAATACCGCAAGAAAGTTGTGGGCGTCCTTTGCAAGCGTGCAGGCGGTATCGCACGCGACCGCGCTTCCAGTTAGTAGGAGAATTAAATGAGTAAATTACACGTAACCACCAGCGTAAATGGACAACCAGAAGAAGTCCTTTGCGAGCCTCACCAATCGCTGCTTGACGTGTTACGCGATGAGCTTGGGTTGACTGGCACCAAAGAAGGTTGCTCGACGGGCGACTGCGGTGCTTGTTCGGTGACGCTGGATGGACGCCTGGTTTGTTCGTGCTTGGTCCTTGCCGCGGAAGCCGAAGGTAAAGAGGTAGGGACCATCGAGGGAGTTGCGAATCCAGATGGTCTACACGTACTACAACAGAAGTTTTTGGAGCACGCCGCATTGCAGTGCGGCATTTGTACTCCTGGATTCATCGTTGCAGCGAAGGTTCTTTTGGAACGCGACCCCAATCCCGACGAAACGACCATTCGATACTGGCTTGCGGGCAATCTTTGTCGTTGCACGGGCTACGACAAGATCATTCGCGCTGTCCAAGACGCCGCGACCGAATTAGCACACGAAGCATAGGGGATACGAGATGGCAGAAGCTCACGACCTGAAAGTAATTGGGACTCGACCAGTACGTCCTGACGGTGTGGAAAAAGTCACGGGACGCGCGAATTTTGGTGCGGATCTTCAGTTACCGGGTATGATCCATGGCAAGGTTTTACGGAGCCCATATGCGCACGCGCGAATAAAGAGCGTCGATGTTTCAGGCGCGCTCGCGATGGAAGGTGTACTGGCAGCCGTGTCCCGTAGTGATTTTCCCGAGGAGACAGACGATCTCGGTCGAAATGTGATTGCGCGGGACAAGGTCCTCTATCACGGGCACGCCGTTGCCGCGGTAGCTGCAACTACACAGCTATTGGCGGAACAGGCACTGGATGCGATCAAAGTCGATTACGATGTGCTTGCGCCGGTTCTTTCGATCGATCAGGCAATCGCGGACGGCGCAACGCTAGTCAACGAACAAATGCATACCAACGGTGATGCCTCGCAGCCCGCAAGTAACATTGCAGCGATTACCAAGTTTGAGCGTGGTGATCCTGAGAAAGGATTTGCTGAAGCCGACGTCGTCGTAGAGGGCGAATTCCGAGTGCCAATGGCACACCAAGGCTATATTGAACCGCACGCCTGTACGGCGACCATTAACGAAGAGGGTAAAATTACGGTTTGGTGTTCCACACAAGGACACTTTGATGTTCGAACACAGACTGCGGCGATACTCGGCACAAGCATAAGCAAGATAAAAGTCATCGCTTCTGAAATTGGTGGCGGATTTGGCGGCAAGCTAAGTGTCTACCTTGAGCCACTTGCGGTGAAGTTGTCGGAACTCTCGAATCGTCCTGTTCGGATGGTCATGAACCGGGAAGAAGTGTTCCGTGCCACTGGCCCGACCTCAGCGACGTGGTGCAAGGCAAAAGTTGCTGCAAAGAAAGATGGCACCATCACCGCGGCGACGGCCTGGCTTGCTTATGAGGCAGGAGCGTTTCCTGGTGCACCAGTGGGTCCTGGCTGTATGTCGGTGCTAGCGCCATATGACCTCGAGAACTTCAGTATCGAAGGCATTGATGTATTGGTGAACAAACCCAAAGTTGCGGCTTACCGAGCGCCCGGAGCGCCTCAGGCCATGCACGCAATGGAATGCGTGATCGATGATCTTGCTCGTGAACTTGGCATGGACCCGATTGACTTGCGGCTTAAGAATGCTGCTGATGAGGGAACCCAGGCTCCGTATGGTCCTAAGTTTCCTGCGATCGGGCTGAAAGCATGCCTCGAAGCTGCTAAGGCACATCCCAATTACACGGCTCCGGTACCTGAGGGTTGCGGTCGTGGGGTGGCGTGTGGTTTTTGGTTCAACATCGGGATGCAATCCAGCGCCGAAGTACTGATTCGAGAGGACGGGACCGTGATCATCAATGAGGGGAGCCCCGATATCGGCGGATCGCGCGCTTCTATGTGCCTGATGGCGGCCGAGACGCTAGGAATTCCCTACGACAGAATTAACGCGCATGTGGCCGATACGGAGAGTACGGGCTATTGCAACATGACGGGCGGCAGCAGGACGACGTTCGCGACAGGAATGGCCGTCGTCCAGGCTTGTGAGGACATAATTGCACAGTGCAAGGAACGTGCCGCGATGACGTGGGACATCGACGCTGACCAGGTCGACTGGGACGACGGACAAGCAGTACCGAAGCCTGGCGTCAATGCGGACGTCGACCCCTTGTCTCTTGCAGATATAGCCAGAACCTGGGGACGCACTGGGGGCCCTATACTTGGGCGTGCCAGTGTTAATGCGCAAGGTGCGGGTGCGGGGTTTTCGGTTAATTGGACCGACCTGGCGGTGGATCGCGAAACCGGTAAGGTCGATGTGAAGGCATACACCGCGATTCAGGATGCCGGTCGCGCGATACATCCAGCATACGTTGAAGGGCAGATGCAAGGCGGAGCTGCACAAGGTCTGGGCTGGGCGCTCAATGAAGAGTACATCTATGACGACAATGGCGTGATGGAAAACGCTGGCTTTCTTGATTATCGCGTGCCCGTTGCGTCCGACCTGCCGATGATCGATACGCAAATCGTTGAGGTCCCGAATCCGACACATCCTTATGGTGTTCGCGGGGTAGGTGAGACTCCGATCACGGCACCGTTGGCCGCGACATCGAATGCGGTGCGCGATGCGCTAGGATTTCGGGTGTCGGAACTGCCCATGTCGCCTCCGCGGTTACTCGAGGCGATCGATTCGCAGGAAGGCTGACAACACGGGAAGGGGGCCAGCGTCTATGGCCCCCTCACGCTTGTCCATCCATGATTAAGGTCGTATTCCCTGATCACCTCATGCCAAATACCGAGGGCATAAGGGAAACGGAGGTGGATTGCGATAGCTACCGTTCGTTGGTGCGTGAATTGGAAAAGCGCTGGCCTGGCATCGAGGCTGTGTTGGCGAAAACCGCAGTGGCCATCGATGGACAAATCTATCAAGACGCCTGGTTGGAAACGATAGGGCCGTCGAGCGAAGTATTTTTCATGCATCGAATCGAAGGCGGTTAGACCTGCGTTTTCAGTTCCAATGTGGAAATCCCCAGTACTCGTGATAACGAATAGTAAAAGGCGAGATCCGTCGTGCCTAAGTTAATCAACCTTGGCTCACTTTGTATCGACGACGTGTATTCCGTTGACACGATTGCGACCGCAGGCGAAACCGTTGCCAGTCAGAACCATACTGTTTTTCCGGGCGGTAAAGGCCTAAATCAATCCTTGGCAGCCTCGAAAGCCGGCGCAGACGTTCACCATATTGGCTGCATTGGCGAGGACGGAGATTGGCTCAAGGACGTGCTGGCTGACGCCGGCGTTGACGTCGCGAATGTACGACAGGTAGAGCCGCGATCGGGGCATGCAGTTATCCAAGTGGATTCGACAGGACAAAATTCTATTGTGATCAGCGGTGGTGCAAATCGATCGATTCAAGCGCTTGATCGCGACGTTGCTTTCGCGTTGCTACAGCCGGGTGACTGGTTACTACTGCAAAACGAGATCAATGACATCGAGGCCGTGCTCAAGGAGGCCAGCGATCGCGATGTCAACGTCGCATTCAATGTGGCTCCAGTGGATGGCCGCGAACAGAACTACTGCCTGAACAACGTAGCTTTGTTGATCGTTAATGAGGCGGAAGCTGCAGCATTGGCTCAAGAAACCGATCCCGAAACTGCACTTGAGGCATTATGTGAACGGTATGCAACAGCACATATTGTATTAACCCTTGGCCGAGGCGGCTTACTACATGGGGTCGCTGGCCACCGCGAACGGCTCGCCGCATACAGCGTGAAAGCGGTGGACGAAACAGCGGCGGGAGACGCGTTCGTTGGTTACTTAATGGCAGGACTCTTGTCAGGGGAAGACTATTCGACGGCCTTACAATTCGGTTCCGCTGCAGGTGCGTTGGCCGTGACTCAAAAGGGCGCGGCGAGTTCGATTCCAGAATACGCTGATGTCTTGGCAATGCGGGATTCCGACTAGAACCCAATTCCGGTCGCTTCTTCTAGATCTTCGATGGCCTGATCTTCTTCGATGACCTTGATGGTGGTCATGCCGAGCACCTTCGCTGGTTTCAGATTGATACCGAGATCGTCGAGGAAAACACATTTGTCGGCTACGACGTCCATTCGGTTGCAGGCGATCTCGTAAATGCGTGGGTTGGGCTTTCGTACGCCTTCAACGCTCGACTCGACGATGACGTCAAATAACGCCATGACCGATTGGGATGTGGCAGCTTTGGCTTCGTCCCTTGCCATGCTGGGACCTTCGCCGGACTTCATGTTGTTGGTAATGCAACCAACTTTGAAATGTTCCTTGCACTTTTTTAATACGCTGACCATGCGAGGTCGCAATTCGCCGGAGAGTAGCTCGAGCACGCGCACGCCCCGGACAGGATGTCCTAGCGACTCACTTTCTCGTTCAAAAAGTTGATCGAATTGTTCGGCCGTGATTGCGTTTGATTCAAATTGCGCCCAGGCATTGGCTGTGGGGTTGGTTGAATTGACTCGCCGAATAAAGTCTCTCGGGAGGTAATGGGCGGCTTCGAATCGGTTGAATGCTTCAAAAGGGCTTGTCGTAAGAACACCCCCAAAGTCCCAAAGAATGGCTTCGATAGACGTCAAAGGTTTCAGTTCTCCTGGTCGAGGAGAAATGCGTTAATTTCTCGAACAAGCATCTCGGGATTGTCGATTTCGGGCAAGTGGCCTGCATATTCGAGTTCGTCGAGGTGCTCGTTGTAGTGTTGATGAAACCGCTTGGTGTCGAGCCGCTTTGAGTTAATGTCAACCCAGAAGGATGGGTGGATATCCCTAAAGTCGTCGGGTAAGTCTTTGTACGGCATTAAATGAAACCAGAGGTTTTTCACGTTTCCCCTCGCACGATATCGATTCAACCAGTTGATCGTAGCACGGCCGATTTGGCCGATGCTGAGCCCCAGTTGTCCACGATTTCATTTGAATTAGAAACGGGGTTATACGGTGAGTCGAGCTATAGTCAGTGGAGAATTCCGAATTTGATAGAGGGGTAGCTTCGTGGATTTACAAGACGGGGTGGCGATTGTGACGGGCTCATCCTCAGGCGTAGGGGCGGCTTGTGCACGACAACTCGCTGAGAAAGGCTGCCATGTGGTGATCAACTATGCACACAACGAAGGGGGTGCTAGGGCAACCCAAACTGCTTGCGAGGAATACGGTGTCGAGACGATTGTTCAAAAAGCCGATATTGCTGACGACGGTCAGTGCCGTGCATTAGCCAAGGCAGCGCTCGATAAATGGGGGAGGGTCGACGCACTCATTAATAACGCGGGGACCACTAAATTTAATGTCCATTCCAATCTGGAAGGCCTTAACAAGCAGGATTTTCTCGATATCTACGCCGTCAATACGGTGGGCGCGTACCAGATGACCAGGGCGGTAGCAGAATCCATGCAGACCAGTGGCCAGGGAAGTGTTGTTAATGTTTCTTCGATTGCCGGCGTGATGGGGGTTGGGAGTTCGATCGCCTACGCAGCTTCTAAAGGAGCGCTTATAACCATGACGTTATCGCTGGCTCGAGCGTTAGGCCCAGAAATACGTGTCAACTGCATTTGCCCTGGCTTTATCCAAGGCGATTGGCTGGAACAGGGGATGGGTAGTGACGCATACCAGGCAGCTAAGTCGAATGTCGAAGCGACGTCGCCGCTGCGAGTCGCGTCTACCCCAGACATGATTGCGGAAGGTATCTTGTATTTCGTTTGTGGGGCCGACGTGGTGACAGGTGAGACCATCATCATGGATGGTGGTATGCACCTAACACAGGCCGGCTTGCACAAGCGGTAGTAAATCTCCAGATAAGCGGAACGTTGTATCGATCACATAACTGATGTGAACCAGAAGACGACTTTCGACTCTCATTTGAACTTTCGTGGCGCCCCGCGAAGTCATAATCCTGTAACAAAGCCGTGGCAAAGTTACTCCGTGGAATCGCATCAAAGAGTTGTGGTCGAACTTTTGTTCAGACACGACGTTGGTCAGATACGTTGATCCCTTCCATTCTCATCCGATCGCGATTTTGTTGGGTAAACCTAGCCTTTGTGTCGGGATGGTCGAGAAAGGGCGGATCAGCGATGATTGATCGGGTGTATTCATTTAGGCGGATAAATTATGTCTAGGGGTTCATTTCTCGACTTATTGGCGCAGTCGCCTGTAAAGCCGATGCTCGAACACGCGTCGATCGCAGGAAATTGCACGGATGAACTTGGGGTATTTATTGCTGCATTGAATGAGAACGATTGGCAAGGCGTTATCAAATCTCGAGAAAGGATCGTTGAATTGGAGCACGAAGCTGATGATCTAAAACGAGAAATTCGTGGTCACTTACCGAAAAGCCTTTTTCTTCCAGTACCGAGGGCTGATCTACTGGATCTTATTCGGCTTGTCGATGAATTGCCTAACACTGCGAAGGACGTTTCCGGACTCATGACGGGACGGAAGATGCAGGTTCCGGATGGCATTCGCGCAAGCTTTACAGATTTTGTAACCAAGGCCGTCAACACCGCACGACAAGCGTCAGAATCAGTCGAAAGACTTGACGACCTGTTCAGAGCCGCATTCCGAGGCGAAGTTGCCAAAACGCTCGGGGTTTTGGTGCAGCAACTTGACGCGTTGGAACATGAGACTGACGAGGCAGAAATAGCGGTTAGGGCAGAACTCTTTGCGGTTGAAAACGATATCACCCCGATTGAAGTTGTCTTTCTTTACGAAGTGGTGAAAGAGATCGGAGAACTTGCCGATAGAGCTCAGCAGGTGGGTCATCGGTTACTCATGCTCGTCGCAAAGTAAGAATAAGGAGTTGGGTTAGCTTGGAGATCATTACCGAATTTGGCACCAGCCTCCTCATTGTTGCATGCGTGCTTGGGTTTTTTACGGCATGGGGTATCGGATCCAACGACGTTGCCAATGCGATGGGGACTTCCGTTGGGGCCAAAGCTCTGACGCTTACAGGAGCTATCCTGGTCGCGTGTGTATTTGAATTTGCTGGTGCTTATCTGGCCGGAGGAGAAGTTACGGAAACCATTCGGAAGGGGATCATTGATCCGAGCCTACTTGCAAGTACGCCTCATTATCTTGTTTATGGAATGCTGTCGTCGTTGTTGGCTACCGGCATTTGGCTACTTGTGGCGTCGATATTCGGTTGGCCGGTATCGACGACCCACTCCATTGTAGGAGCGATTGTCGGGTTTTCCGCGGTATGTATCGGCGTTGAATCTGTCAACTGGGGAAAAGTCGGATCGATCGCATCAAGTTGGGTTGTATCGCCTGTATTGGCGGGCACGATTGCTTTTGGAATTTTCAAGAGTGTCCAATCACTTATTCTCGATTGGCCTGATCAATTTCAGCGTGCCAAGAAATTTGTCCCGGGATACATCTTTATCGTCGGTTTCGTAATCTGCATGGTGACTCTACTGAAGGGCTTAAAGCATCTAGGTATTGAGTTGTCCACGGCAGAAAGCGTCGGTATCGCGATCGCTTTCGGGGCAATCCTGGCAGGAATCGGTAGATTTTTTCTTAGTCATGTCAAAGAAACAGGAGCTAATACGCGCCAAGGGAAGCTTTCCGACCTGGAGAGAGTGTTCGCCATCTTGATGGTATTTACGGCATGCGCCATGGCGTTTGCCCATGGATCCAATGACGTGGCGAACGCCGTGGGTCCGTTGGCCGCTGTAGTCAACATTATCCAATCGGGCGGCCAAGTCATGGCACAATCCGCTTTACCTGGCTGGATCCTGCTGGTGGGCGCAAGCGGCATTGTGCTTGGTCTGGTTATGCTCGGTTACCGCGTCATTGAAACAGTCGGCCGCAATATCACGGAGTTAACACCAAGCCGTGGGTTTGCAGCAAACCTTGCGGCAGCGACGACTGTTGTTGTCGCATCGGGTGCGAGTCTGCCGGTCTCAACGACGCACACGCTGGTCGGAGCCGTTTTGGGTGTTGGGCTTGCGAGAGGAATCGGGGCGATCGATGTGCGGGTGGTGGGGAAAATCGTATTGTCGTGGATTGTTACGCTCCCCGCTGGCGCCTCGCTGTCCATATTGTTCTTTTACACATTTAAAGGAATATTCGGATAGGCGATTACCGAGCTTTTTTTCGATAACCACTTTGATAGCGCGGTAGTCCTCTAGATTGATCGTCTCGCCTGAGGTAATTTAAAACCAAAAGTGCTTCCCTCGCCTATGGTGCTGGTTATCGTCAACGTTGATTCATGTCGAAGGAGAATGTGTTTTACGATGGCCAATCCCAGCCCGGTCCCACCGTTTTTTGTATTCCTTGGCGAATCGACACGGTAAAAGCGTTCGGTCAAGTGTTGCAAGTGTTCTGGTGCGATTCCTGGCCCGCTATCGGATACTTCGAACAAATACCCGCCCTCAACTGTTAACCAGCGTATTGTTATTTTTTTGCCTCCCGGTGTGTAGCGAACTGCGTTAATGATCAGGTTATTTATTGCACTGTAGATTTCTTCCTGAATACCTACGGCTATCGCTCCGTCATCTATCGACATTTCTATCACGTGATCGAAACTTTCCAACCCCTTTATTTCACCCGAAATCGTCTCGATGATTTTTGCGACGTTAACGTTGTCCATTTCATATATTGAGGGTCGCGGAGATGATTCGAGACGAGTCAAAGTCAACAAGTCTTCCACAAGATTCCTCATTCTTTGTACCGGAGAAAAAAGCCGAGCGACGATTTCCTCTGTATCTTGGATGGTTGCGGAATCTTGCAAAGCCTCTAGGTAACCAACGATCACGGTGAGGGGAGAACGCAACTCGTGCGAGATGTTCGCGAGAAAATCTTGACGCGTTGTTAGTAAGCGATTCAACGGCGTCACGTCCCTGACTAAAATGAGCCGGTGATCGTCGTCGAAGAGATGGGTTCGGACTTCTAGCTGGGTGTTAACTTCCTTCGGCGAACTGACTTCAATGATTTCGTCGGTCACGGGACTTCGGATGATTGTCTCCACGCGCGGATCCTGCCAGTGCTCAATGAGATTGATCCCGCTGGCTTTGATGGGTAAATCCAGGATGTCCCCGGCTGCATCATTGCTGCCCGCGATACTGCCGTTGTTTTTGATAACGATCCACGCTTCGGGTAGCTCTTTTAGTTGTGTTCGTAGCGTCTTGGATGCATTGACTAGATTCTTCGAGCGGTCACGAGCGTTCTTCACCTTCATGAATAGTCGGTTAGCCGGGACATATAGAAGTCCAGTAAACATTCTTGGTGGTGACAGTGGGTTTCGCGTCCATCGGCTAAATTGAACCAGCTCGATGACAACGAGAATAATGACCGTGAGCAGGCTCGCAATGGTGCCTTTGATTGCGTCTCCAGAAACGAATGAAACGGTTGTACCAATAACGAGAACAACGAATAAAACTCGAAAAATAAGAGGAGGTAGAGACGTTTTCATTTGCCGGAAGTTGCGTTGTAGACGTAGCCAACTCCGTGGATCGTCTTGATTACTCCCGACTTACCTGCGGGCTCCAACTTTTTCCTGAGTCTGACGATGTATACATCTACAGTTCGTTCTTCTACGTACACCGACCGCCCCCACGCGCCGTCCAGCAGCTGATTGCGACTGAGAATGCGATTTGGGTTCTTCATTAGATATTGAAGTAATCCGTACTCCCTCGGCTTAAGGTAGAGATTTTCGCCGTCGATTTGAAGCGTGTGATTGTGGGTATTCAACGACATTCCGTTACTTTCGATCAGCGATCCGGCTCCATCTGTGGAGCGGCGTAGGAGGGCATTTATCCGCGCGATTAGTTCGCGAGGAGAAAAAGGTTTAGTTATGTAGTCATCGACTCCTGAATCAAACCCTTGAATCGCGTCAGCCTCCTCGCTCCTCGCCGTCAACATGATGATTGGTATTTTTTCGGTGTCTGCGCGATTCCTCAATGTTTTCGTGAGACTTAAGCCGTCCATTCCGGGAAGCATCCAGTCAATGATGACCAGGTCCGTTTGTTGTTCGGTCAGGATTTGCATCGCCGCCTCGGCGCTTGCGGATTCGAAGACGGAAAACCCTGTGTTTTCAAGTGAGAAACGCAGGAGACTGCTGATGTCAGCATCGTCCTCGACCACCAATATATTCTTTTTGCTCATTGAGAACCGCGCATACAAGCCGCTATTAAACAGTCAGTCAGAAGTGACCGTTACCAATATCTTAACCAGTGCGTATTTTTCGTTTTCTAGAACGCCAATTGCAAACGGGTTGAGATCACGGTGGCTGCGTCATCGGCGGAGTCTGTCGCGATCTTCTCACTCGTTACACGAATGACATTGAGCATCAGTTTCACGTTTTTATTGGGATAGAGATTGATTCCGGCGAGGTAACCCGATACCGCTTCGGTCGGTGCCCCATCGATGTCCAACTCGATGTGGTCTAACTTACCGACTAATTCCACGGCCCATCCGTCGGCCGACGGTTTGATGATGTCCGCAATACCGGATTTTGCTTTGTATCCGCGACGTTCCCCGGTTAACGAGTAAGTGGCTTGCGAGTAATAGTGGTGTACATCGCCGCCGGGACCGCCATTGGCCCCGCCGACCTTCTTAACGAATACCTCAGATTGCAGACTGAACGGACCAGAAATATAAAGTCCCTCAACACCCCACTGTCGATCACTGTTGATCGTGAGCGACGATGAATCGAGTTTTCCGCCGGACTCGGCAATGTCGAGAGCGAAGCCTTTTTGCTGTATTGGTTGATCGATATTTCGGTCGGTGACCGCAATTCCTAGATGCAGCGTCTTAGAATCGGCGTTAATGAGGGCGCCAAACCAGCGTCCGGTAAAAGCGATCCGGTCGTTCCCGTCGCTTTTCTTGGGGCCGCCGGCTGGGTTAAACAAACTGATACTCCAACCAAGCCTGGTGCCTTTGCTATCCAGGCGGATTCCAAACTCCGGTTGGCTATCGGTATCCGTTGCCTCCGTGAAGTAATTTCGTTCGATACTCGAAATTGATTTCGAACTCGTCAATTCCTCAAGACCAAAGGGCTCTTTTGTTCTGCCGATAAAGACGTCAAATGCTTTGAGTCCGGTATAACCGACACCGACGGTGTGGAGGTGGACATTACTTCCCCCCGGCTTGTCCTTGATATCGATGTCGAACTTGAATTTCCACTCGTCGTACGCCGTGCCGCCGAGTTCGAGTCGCGAACGGCGAAGGTCGTTACTAAGACGACGAGAACCTTCGTTCGAGCGATTGAGGACCCCGTCAAAGCTGTCGACATCCCACATAATCCGCCCGCCCAATTTGAAAGAAAAAGCACCGTCGGATGACGTGATCTGGAGGCCACCTTCGGTCGAAATTACGGGTACACTCGCATCGGCTTGGGATACAACGAGCAGACAGGCGAGCGAATATAAAATAAGTGTTTTCATCACGTATAACCTTTGGCCATTCTCGCGGGCACGGCCAAGTGTGCGACAAAACTTATTTTGATGGGACTTTGTTACAGACATGTGACGTCGTTAACTATTTATGATGCGAACGTCTTTCGTTCGGTCGGGTTGTCGTTCATTTTGTGGGTTAGACTCGCGTAGTTTGACTAGGAAGAACTTATGGGTACGCAGAGGCAACTACGAGCCGTGGACGGCTTTACGTTTGGGGCATACGAAGCCCTGCCGGAGGGCACGCCGCGTGGCGGGGTGGTCGTGATTCAAGAAATTTTTGGGGTCAACGGTCATATACGTGAAGTTACGGACGGATTCGCGCAAGCGGGTTACGCGGCGATTGCACCACAAATATTTGATCGTGCGGAACGGGACGTCGAGCTGGGTTATGAAGAAGCTGACATGGGTCGGGGTGTTGCGCTGGCTTTTCAGGGAACTGAGCGCGACAACACGCTGAAGGATTTGCAAGCGACCATTGAAGAAGCCGGGAAGTACGGCAAGGTTGGCGTTGTTGGGTATTGTTACGGCGGCCTTTTGACATGGCTTTCCGCATGCGGCTTGTCGGGTGTTGCTTGTGCATCTGCCTATTACGGTGGCGGTATAGCGGGCGAATTGGAGCAAGAAGCCCGTTGTCCGGTCATCATGCATTTTGGGGAGCTCGATGCGCACATTCCGATGACCGACGTCGAGAAGATCAAGACATCGCTGCCGGATGTTGATGTACATGTCTACGCCGCCGATCACGGCTTTAACTGCGACCACCGAGCCAGCCATGATGCGGTATCCGCGGAGCTAGCGCGCGAGCGCACGCTGACGTTTTTCGAGGAACATGTGGGATGAATTACTACACGCTGGGCGCGTTGGTTTGTCTGGCGAATGTGTATGGTGTGGCGGGCGCCGATAGCGAAAAGGACGAGGCTCCGACGAAGCTGGATCGAGTGATCTGTAAGAATCTGCCTATTTCCGGAAGCCATCGAAAACAGAGGATCTGCCGGACCCAACTCGAATGGGACGAATCACGCAATCGATCTCGCGAGGACGCGCGGTACGAAAAGAATTCAAAGCGCGTCACCCATGGTGTTAAGCGTCGTCGCGAAATGCGGGGTATCGGAACGTCCGCATTGCCTTGTTGAGACGTATGCAGAAGGACCGTAGTAACAATGTTACATACAGTAAATCTATGGTTTTTCCGTGTTGACATCCTTATCTTCTTTGTTAATCTTTCCCGCTCCGTGGATGGGGGTACGGTAGGTCCTGGATATATGAGCCGGGCGACAAGCGGCGGCTTTTTGTATCGTCTCTCGCGGAACGCTGAACACGGCGTATGTTTATCGGGCACTGTGAACTCTATGTTAGGTTGCATTGTTCGAGGTTGAACTTTTTGTTTCCTTAGGAAGTCGAATGAAAAACGTCCAAGTATCAAGGTTGTCGACGTCGCTGATTGCACTGTCACTTGCCGTGCTCTCGACGAGCGCCGGCGCGACCGTTATCAACGATATCTTCAAGGTGGCAGAGCAGGTAAACGCGCAGGCAAAGGTATCCCAAGTCAAAATCGATGCCACCACCGAACAAACGCGAGAGCTCTACGCCGATTACAAGGTGGTCTTAAAGGAAATTGAAGGCCTGCAGGTATACAACCGACAGCTCGAGCGACAAATCGCAGTCCAACAACGCGAGATGGCGGAGTTGTCTGCCTCGATTGATAGAGTCACCGAAGTTGAGCGACAGGTCATGCCTCTCATGCTGCGCATGATCGAGGGGCTTGATCAGTTTGTTGAATTGGATATTCCTTTCCGTATTGAAGAGCGTCGAGAGCGCGTAGAGCGTCTGCGGACGATTATGGATCGCGCTGACGTGGCGGTATCCGAGAAATTCAGCCAGGTGCTCGGCGCGTACCAAATTGAGAACGAATACGGCCGGACGATGGAAGCCTACAGTGACTCCATCAATGTAAATGGCCGAGACATGATCGTTGACTTGCTAAAGGTTGGGCGAGTGGCACTGGTTTGGCAGTCCGGAGACCGGGAAATGACCGGATGGTGGAACAACCAACCAGGAGCAAAACGATACGAAGAGATCGACGAGTCGGATTACGCAACGTCTGTGAACAGGGGTATCAAGATGGCTCGTAAACAACTGACCGCCGGCTTGTTTGCCGTGCCCGTTATTGCACCGGAGTCCTGAGCATGAACATACGAAATAGAATGAAGCACAGTATGCTCATCGTGCTAGCAGGATTTGTTGCGACTGGTGTCCAGTCGGAAGAAGCCGGGCGCGAGGAAAGTGCTGTAATACAAGTGGGGCTCGATGTCGTGCCTGCGGACACGCTGGGCGACCTCCTAAAAAATGTGGAGGAACGTCGCGTCGTTGAAAGTCGCGAGCACGTACAGCGTGAGCGAGACTTCCTGGCCAGGAGGGCAAATCAGCAGAACATGTTGGACGACGCCGAAGCTGAAAAGCGGCGAGAAGAGCTTCGCAGTGAACGACTCGAAACCCAATTTGAAGAGAACGAGATTCGTATTGGTAACCTGACGGAGCAACTCGACAAACGCCTCGGCTCCTTACGCGAACTGTTTGGCGTTCTGCAGCAAGTTGCGGGCGACACGCGTGGTGTGTTCGAAGGCTCTATTGTCAGTGCCGAATACCCAGGTCGCGGTAAGCCGCTGGGCGAACTAGCCGCTAAGATGGGCAGTGCGACGCAGTTGGCTTCCATTGAAGAGATGGAGGAATTGTGGGAAGCACTGCAACAAGAGATGAACCGGACTGGGGAGATTTCCCGCTTCACCGCCACCGTCAACCGACTTGATGGTATTCAAGAACAACGACAAGTGGTTCGTGTTGGCGCTTTTAATATCGTTGGCGAAGACGGGTATTTGAATTACGACATTGATGTCGGTGCCCTCGTCGATTTGGCGCGGCAACCCTCAAGCGAGTTTCAGAGCACGGCCGAAGGCCTTTTTAGCGCCGACCGCGGAGATATGGTGCCTCTGGCCATCGACCCGACCAGGGGCGCGTTGTTAAGCCTGGAGGTCGAGAAGGCGACTTTGGGCGAACAAGTCGGATCGATTGGAAAAGGCTTTGTAGACGGTCAAGGCGGCATCATGGGTGCGATCATCATCTGGGTTGGGATCGTCGGTGTGTTACTCGCACTCTGGCGTCTCGTCGACCTTTCGTTGGTTGGACGCAAGGTCACCCAACAACGTGACAATCCCGATTCACCTACCGACGATAATCCGCTCGGAAGGGTCCTGAAAGTCCACGAAGACAATCGCGGGGTAGATGTCGAAACGCTCGATCTCAAGCTTGGCGAAGCGATCCTGCAGGAAACACCATCAATTACTAAATTCATCAACATTGTCCAGGTGATTTCCGTGGTCGCTCCTCTCATGGGTCTGCTTGGCACCGTGATCGGGATGATTCAAACGTTCCAGGCCATCACGCTCTTCGGCACCGGTGATCCGAAGATTATGGCGAGTGGTATTTCCATTGCGTTGATGACGACGGTGTTGGGTTTGTGTGTCGCTATACCGACAACACTGTTGCATGCAATCTTGGCGCAACGCAGTCGTTCCGTGACGCATGTACTGGAAGAGCAAGCACAAGGATTGATTGCCCAGCACGCTGAGGAATCCGGGCAGTCGCTCGGCTGATCGCGCGTGGCAGATATTTATTACTCGATCGTTGGGTTCATCGAGCTCGGCGGGAACGTGGTTTATTTCATCGCGGCGACCACGTTTTTGATGTGGACATTGTTGTTCGAGCGCATTTGGTATTTATTCTTTGAGCACGAAGCGATTGTCGATGGCGTGGTCGGGAAGTGGAATGGTCGCGCGGAACGGACCTCTTGGTCTGCTCGTGCAATTCGAACGTCGATTATTTCCGAAACGCGGCAGCTGATACGAGGCAGTTTGCCGCTCATTCTCACCTGCATAACCCTATGTCCGTTGCTCGGGTTGCTCGGCACGGTGACGGGCATGATTTCGGTGTTCGATGCAATGGCGAGTCAAGGTGGAAACGCGCGATCGATGGCCGCGGGGGTATCGCAGGCAACGATTCCGACAATGTGCGGAATGATCGCGTCCTTGACGGGCATCATGGGTTCCACGTTTGTTCGTCGAAAGATTGATCAAGAAACCGAACTCCTGGCGAACCACTTGACCTTGGAAGGCATTGGGAGTGCTAGCTGATGGCGCGTCGGATGAATCGATTTACAGGGCCCTCGGATGATTCAGACATCAATCTGACGCCGATGCTGGATGTGGTTTTCATCATGCTCATTTTCTTTATCGTTACCGCAACGTTCATTAAGCAAGCGGGTATTGACGTGCTCCGACCCGACGCTTTAACTGATTCAGCCAAGCCGCTTGTGAGCGTTCTGGTGGCAATCGGTCCGAATGGGGATATCTGGATCGATAAAAATAAGGTCGATCCGGAGACCGTACGTGCGCATATCGAGCGTCTGCATGCTGAAAATCCCAAAGGTGGGATCGTCATTCAGGCGGATCGTTTGTCCAAGTACGAACGGTTGAAGGGCGTGCTTGATGCGGCCCGTGGTGCGGGCGTCACCGAAGTTGCGATTTCAACTGAGGATTAGTAGAGGGTACCGCTGTGCTTAAACGTTACTCTGCCAGCATTTTCGTGGGCGCGATAGTCACCGTCGTCCTGCTTTTCATCATGCAGGCGGTTATCAGTACGGATGAAAGTGGATTGAACGAGGCCAGAGGCGGAAAAATTCTCGACTTTGTTCGATTGCAAGAGGATGAAGAGCTTATTGTTAAACAACGTAAGCCCAAGCCGCCGCCGCCGCCCGACGAGCCACCGCCAAATATGCCGAAGCCGACGTTCGATGCGACGACCTCGCAAGGCGTCGAAATAGGCGTGGTGCAGGTGGACCTGAACATCGATCTTCAAGGAACGGGTGGATTTTCGTCAGACGGTGAATATTTGCCAATCGTCAAGGTTGCGCCAATGTATCCACGACGCGCAGCAGCACGGGGGATTGAGGGATACGTGTTATTGGAGTTCACCGTGACCAAAACAGGTGCCGTTCGCGACCCCAAAGTCCTTGACTCGAAACCGCCTGGTATCTTCGATCGTGCGGCATTGAATGCATCGCTCAAGTTCAAATACAAACCGAAGGTCGTCAATGGTGAGCCCATTGAGGTCAGCGGTGTTCGGAATCGAATTACGTTTGAGTTAACGGACGCGTAGGGGAAACTGTGAAGAAACTATCGACCATGCTCGTCGCGGCTCTCCTGCTCGAATTCGGCGGGCAAGCCGTACGTCAAGTTACGGGCGTTGAATTGTTCCCGGCCTTGGACTCGGTAGCGTTTGCGGCCGAAGAAAGGAAACGAAGAAAAGCGCGTCGTGTTCCCAACATTTCCGAAATGACGTTCCGGAGGCTTGCCCAGGCGCAGGACCTGATGGATCTCAAAGAATACGACGCCGCGTTAGAAGTCCTAGTCGAAATGGAACGGCGTAGCCGTCGCTATAACGGCAACGAAATGGGCCAGGTCTATTCAATGTTCGCGTTCATCATGTTTTCGAAAGAGAACAACGCGGGAACCATTCGCTATTACGAGAAAGTATTGGAGCACTGGGACGACATCACCGAAGGGCTTGAGCATGGAACCATGTATTCGCTCGCCCAGCTCTATTTTGTTGAGGAAGAATATCAGCGATCCCTCGATATGATGGATCGTTGGCTCCAGAAGAAAGCAGATTTTGGTGATGACCCGGGTCCCAATCCCAGGTACTTCATGGGACAGGTCCACTACGCCATGAAGGACTACCCAGGTGCGACCGAGCAGATTGAGATTGCGATCGCTATGGCCGAAGCGCGCGATATGGTGCCTATAAAGGAAAACTGGTGGCAGCTACTTCGGTTCCTCTATTTCGAACAGGACAACTGGGACCGCGTGCTCGACATTTTGCATGTGCTGGTCCGCGACTATCCGAAACGCGACTACTGGGTTCAATTGGCGGGGGTGTACGGACAAGAAGGCTATGAACGCGAGCAAGTCTTGGCGATGGAGGTCGCTCACGCGGGCGGGTTTCTCGATCGCGAACGGGACGTTCTCAATTACGGTGGCCTCTTGATGCAAGAAGAAGTTCCCTACCGGGCTGCGAAGTGGATCCAGGAAGGATTTGACGACGAGTTGGTTGAATCGACGGCAAAGAATTTGCGGAGCCTGGGTCAGGCTTACCAGATTGCGCAAGACGTCGACGATGCGATTCCTGTTCTGGAAGAAGCAGGAACGTTGTCCGACGACGGTGAGATTTACTCGAGGTTGTCGCAACTTTATCTGGAAAAGGATCAGTATAAAAAGTGTACGGATGCCGCCGATAATGCGCTCGAGAAAGGCGTTGACCGCGAGTACAACACGGAAATCGTCTTGGGCATGTGCTTGTTTAATCGGGATCGATTGACGCAGGCGCGAAAAACTTTTGTGACGGCCCGTAGGCACGCGCGAGTCGATAAGAATGAATCCGTCGAACGAATCTGTAATCAGTGGATCACCTACATCGACCGAGACCGAATTCGACGTGACCTGTTGGCGAAAGCCGAGGCTGATTTTACGGGTTGATTTGTTACGCCTAACCCCCGTAGGTTAATCATTCCCAATCAGTAGACGGGTACGGTGTGTTTACCGGTATTGTTCAAGGCGTATGCCCTGTCGTTTCCTGCGAAACTCACGCCGGAATAGCACGTGTTGCTGTCGATCTCGATGACCTTGCTAGGGGTCTCGAACTTGGTGCGTCCATTGCGTTAAATGGCGCGTGTGTCACGGCGACCGAAATCGATGGGTCGTTGGTTGGTTTCGATCTCATCAAGGAAACTATCGAACTGTCGAATTTGGGGGAGCTTGTTGCGGGAACCACCGTCAATATTGAGCGTTCTTTTCGAGTTGGTGATGAAGTCGGTGGCCACATTCTTTCGGGGCATGTGGCCGGCGTGGCTGTCGTAACGCATATAAAATCTGATGACGGACACCGATTGGTAACCATGGCGGTCCCGCGGGAGTGGATGGCGTATCTCCTGCTTAAGGGTTTCGTTGCTCTCAATGGGGTCAGCCTAACCATCGCTGAGGTTGATCGTTCGGCGGCGACGATCGCGGTCAGCTTAATACCGGAGACCCTGGCTAGGACGACCTTTAGCCGAGTCGAAGTAGGGGATCGGATCAACCTCGAAGTGGATTCCCAGACTCAAGCGATTGTCGATACGGTTCGTGCAGTCCTTCAAGATGAAAGCTTGCGTCAGACAATTAGCTAGATTGCTTGTTGGCGCACGTTCGCGACGAGAGCGCGATCGAACAAGGCGAATTAGCTGGTGTGGTGCCCTGGCACTTTTTCTTCTGACGGGTTGTGGACCGGATACCGATTCAACGGGAGTTACCGCCGTGGGTTCTGTTGTTGCAGATCGGATTGTCGGCGTTTGGGAAGGCACGCTGTCGCAAGTGAACCTTCGGATCGTCGTCCACATCGACGACGAAGATAGCCGACTTATGGTGACGTTCGATAGTCCCGACCAGAATGCCTATGGCATCGCCGCCGATACTGCTTCTTTTGATGGTGAACAGCTGTCCTTTAACGTTGATTCGATCGATGCCGGGTACGTAGGAACCTTGAGTACTGACGGCTCATTGATCCGGGGACGGTGGTCTCAGTCGGTGGAGCTCGAACTTGATCTTGGCCGAGTCGATCGAGGCACCATTCGAGATCGGGCGCAAAATCCAAAACCGCCGTTTCCGTACGTCATCGAAGACGTGCGTTTTCCTGGAGGGGCTCCTGGTGTCACCTTGGCGGGCACGCTGACGTTGCCCCAAGCCGGCAATTTCCCCGTTGTCGTCTTGGTTACGGGATCCGGCGCCCAAGATAGGGACGAGACGATCATGGGTCACAAACCCTTCTGGGTGCTGGCCGATTATCTGACACGCCATGGCGTTGGCGTGCTTCGATACGACGATCGTGGCTTTGCTAAATCGACGGGGAACATCGCCACGGCCACTACCGAAGATTTTGCAGACGATGCCCGCGCTGCTATTTCGTATTTGCAGAGTCGGAAAGAAGTTGTTGTTAATCGAATCGGCGTGGTCGGGCACAGTGAAGGCGGTAACGTGGTCTCGATATTGGCGGGGCGAGACGCTCCTTTCGCCTGCGGCATTTTGATGGCGGGGCCTGCCGTCTCGGGAGAACAAATTCATCAACGCCAAGTAAGGCTGATCATTGAACGTCAGCCATTCCCGATCGCGGACGACCTTGTTAAAAAGATCGCGGCAATGAATGAATCGCTTTATACAGTTGCCCGTATGAATGGGAGTTTCGACGAACGACGCGCGATTGCGAGAGACATCTATCAGTCAGCGTTAGCAGGCTTCGACGCGGTCGAACGAAAATTGCTGAACCTCAACGACGAGGTCCAGGTCGACGCTATCGTGACGGATTGGTTTCGTTACTTCTTGGGCTACGATCCGCGTGTTGACCTTGAAGCTTCCAAGGTCCCACTTCTTGCGTTGTACGGTGCCTTGGATCTTCAAGTCCCACCTGACCAAAGCGTTCCTGTGCTAGAAAAAATCAACACGAACCACGGGAAGATCGAGGTTCAAACTTTTCCAGACCTGAATCACCTGTTTCAACACGCGACGACGGGCTTGCCGTCGGAATACGGGGTGATCGATGAAACGTTAGCTCCCGAAGTGATGCTCGCTATTAAGGAATGGGTGCTAGCCAATTGTTGAAGCGTGCGTGGCTAATTCTTCAACGTCATACTGTTAATTTAATAATTATATAAAACAAATAGTTAAGTAATTACTCTAATAAAAGTATTACTACGTATTCGTGCTGAAGTGACGGCCGTTTAGAGGTTTGGCATAATCCTTGGTGTGCGACCCGCGTTTATAGAACAACTCCAGAACGCTTGGAAGCAATCAAATTCCTTTCTGTGTGTCGGCCTTGACCCGACCCCCGATCGTTTTCCCAGATCTCTGGCTCGTGACGAAACGGGCGTGATTCGATTTTGCTCCGAGATTGTTGACGCCACGCAAGCGTACGTTTGCGCGTTCAAGCCGCAGTTCGCTCACTTTGCCGCCATCGGTCTAGAGGACGTGCTCGCAAAAGTGATCGATTACATCCATGAAACCTATCCGCATATTCCCGTCATTTTCGACGCCAAACGAGGAGACGTGGGATCCACTGCCGAGCGGTATGCAGAGGAAGCATTTGTTCGCTATGGCGCTGACGCGGTCACGGTGAATCCTTATTTGGGGTGGGACAGTATCGCCCCCTTTGCCGAGTACGCGGATCGGGGCGTAATTGTGTTATGCCACACGAGCAATCCCGATGGCGGATGGTTGCAAGAATATCCAGTCGACGACCCCGTCTATTTGCGGGTGGCGCGACTTACCGCCGAAAAAGATACGGGTAACTTGATGCTGGTTTTGGGAGCCACGTTCCCTGAATTGATCGGCAGGGTTCGACAGGAGGTGCCCTCCATGCCGTTCCTCGTTCCAGGGGTAGGGACCCAAGATGGTGATTTAGACGCGGTGCTTGATCTGGGCCGAAGTGATGAAGGAACCGGTCTCGTTATTAACGCGTCTCGCAGTGTCATCCATGCGTCCGATGACGGTGACTTTGCCGCTGCGGCCGAGTCCGCCGCACGCGCTCTCGCGAGTAGGATGGAAATCGTCGCGAAAAACTAAAGCGATTCGCGTATTGCGCGATAAATCAGTTCGAGACATTGATTCGTCGCGACTCGCACCGTTGCGGTGACACGAAGGGTTGAATAGGCTTCGGCTCTTTCTACTTCGGACGCAATCATGCCGACCATCCCGTTTGTTTGGGACGACCCCTTACTCCTAGAAGACCAGCTCACCGAAGACGAACGAATGATTCGAGATACCGCGCATCAATTCTCGCAGGAACGCCTGATGAGCCGCGTCCTCGAGGCGAATCGCCATGAACACTTCGATCGCGAGATCATGAACGAAATGGGGGAAGTTGGCATGTTGGGGGCCACGTTACCAGCCAAGTACGGTTGTGCGGACGTCGGTTACGTGTCGTACGGCATCATGGCGCGCGAGGTCGAGCGTGTCGATTCAGGCTACCGGTCGGCCATGAGTGTCCAATCTTCGCTGGTGATGCATCCCATCCATACTTATGGCGACGAGTCGCAACGCGAACGGTATTTGCCGAAGCTGGCGACGGGAGAATGGGTTGGATGTTTCGGTCTGACCGAGCCCGACCACGGCTCCGATCCAGGAAGCATGGTGACTAAAGCTGAGAAAGTCGACGGGGGTTATTTGCTCAACGGCGCCAAGATGTGGATTACAAATTCACCCATTGCGGATGTGGCGGTGGTATGGGCAAAACTGGACGGTGTGATCCGAGGATTCATTGTCGAACGTGAAATGGATGGCTTCACTACCCCCGAGATTCAAGGAAAAATGAGTTTGCGGGCTTCCGTGACGGGCCAGATTGTTTTGGAAGATGTCTTTGTTCCAGAAGATAACCTGCTTCCCAATGCCGAAGGACTCGGCGGACCGTTTGGTTGCCTCAATCGGGCGCGTTATGGCATCGCGTGGGGGTCAATGGGTGCGGCCGAATTTTGTTGGCACGCCGCGCGAACATATACGCTTGAACGGAAACAATTTGGGCGGCCACTCGCGGCCAATCAACTAATCCAAAAAAAGCTGGTCGATATGCAAACCGAAATCGCATTAGGACTGCAAGGCTGTATCCGGATCGGTCGTTTGATGGATGAGGATCGTTTGCCAGTTGAAGATATCTCGATGATGAAACGAAATAACTGTGGTAAGGCGCTCGATATAGCGCGGATGTCACGGGATATGCACGGCGGTAACGGCATTTCCGACGAATTTCACGTCATTCGGCACGTGATGAATCTCGAGACCGTCAATACCTATGAAGGTACCCATGACATCCACGCGCTGATTCTCGGTCGCGCGCAAACGGGTATCCAAGCATTCAGCTGAGACGTTTATTTCTAACATGGATCTGAACAACGGTGGGCGCCTCGCCCTAGATCAAGTCGCACCAGAACCTTTTCGGTCGCATTGCCGACGATGTCCTCGGTTGGTCGATCACCTGGATAGTGTCCGTCTGGAGATGCCCGAATACCATTGCGCACCCGTTGCGACGTGGGGCGCTCGGAGGGCGCGGGTTCTCATCGTGGGCCTAGCCCCAGGTCTTCACGGCGCCAACCGCACCGGGCGCCCCTTCACGGGCGATGCGTCAGGACGATTGCTATTTAGTGTGCTCGCGGCGACCGGTTTTGCCCGGCAAACGGGCACATCGATTCGTCTTCGCGGTTGTAGGATCACCAATGCAGTACGTTGTTTACCGCCGCAAAATCGACCCACGGGCACCGAGCTCTCCCGTTGTCGCACGTATTTGGCTCACGATCTCGACACGTTATGGTCTCGAGCCGTCAGGTCCAATCGATGCGTTGTCGCGCTCGGCGCAGTGGCCTACGCAAGCGTGTCACGACTCCTAGACGTCCAGCAACCATTCGAGCATGGAGCTTCGATCGATGTAGTTGATCGTCTTCGTCTCATCGCGAGCTTCCACCCTAGTCGTCTCAACGTGAACACGGGCCGCATTACGCGGGCGATGTTGACAACGATTTTTCGCGAAGTCCGTGACTACGTCGACGATAGCCCTCATGCACACGGTGCATCGGTTGGGGGTTAGCGCTTATAGTCCAGCGCATGGTGGACCAATCAAACTTTGACTCCGAAACGTTCCTGCCATCGTTGACACGTCGACCCGGTGTGTACCGCATGCTCGACAGCGAAGGCGATGTCCTCTACGTCGGCAAAGCTCGTAATCTTCGGAGTCGAGTCACCAGTTACTTCCGTGCGTCTGGCTTGACGACTAAGACCATCGCACTGATGAACAAGGTGGACGATATTCAGGTCACCGTGACGGCTAGTGAAACGGAAGCGCTGCTGCTCGAACAAAGTTTGATTAAGGCGGATCGACCTATATACAACGTTTTGTTTAGGGACGACAAATCGTATCCATACATATGCTTGACGGAACATCCTTTTCCGCGGCTCACGCTGCATCGTGGGACAAAGCAACAAGTTGGCAGATACTTCGGGCCTTACCCAAGTGCCGGAGCGGTGCGGGAAAGTATTCAGGTACTCCAAAAGCTATTCCAATTGCGATCTTGTGAAGACGGCTTTTACAAAAATCGATCAAGACCCTGCCTGCAGCATCAAATCGGTAGATGCAGTGCACCGTGCGTCGGACGTGTGGAGTCCATAGATTACGCCGCGGATGTGGGTCTCGCCCAGATGTTTTTGGAGGGTCGTAGCAGAGCTGTGCTTCAAGAGCTTAAGCAACGCATGGAGTCTGCCTCAAAGGCACGTGAATTTGAGCATGCGGCAAAATACCGCGATCAGATTGCTCAATTACGGCGTATTCAAGAGAATCAATATGTCCATGGCGAATCGGGGGAGGTGGATGTTTTCGCCCTTGCTCAGGATTCTTCGTATACGTGCGTCCAAGGTTTATTCATTCGAGGTGGACGCGTCATAGGCCAACGTACGTGGTATCCGAAAAATGAACTCGATACCCCACCGGGGGCGCTTTTGAGCTCGTTCGTTTCTCAATATTACTTAGCGAGCGAAGGGCGGGTTATACCGAAACTTGTGTTGACATCGATTCCTTTGGATGAGGAGGAATTGGTCGCGTCTGTCTTGACGGAGCGGTCTGGACGAAAAGTCTTTGTTACGTCAAAAGTTCGAGCGCAGCGCGCGCGTTGGCTTGAAATGGCCCGCGATAACGGCGCGCTTTCGCTGACATCGTATGTAGCGGAAAGGCGTAACGTTTTTTCGCGCTTTGTGGATCTACAGGACCTTCTCGAACTTGAGGATATGCCCAAGCGTCTGGAATGTTTTGATATTAGTCATACGTCCGGTGAGGCGACGGTAGCATCTTGCGTAGTGTTTGATACTAACGGCCCTTTGAAGTCCGATTACCGACGTTTCAATATCGAGGGTATTACCGCGGGCGATGATTACGCCGCAATGGAACAAGCACTTCGACGCCGGTATCGTCGCCTCAAGGAAGGCGAAGCGGTTTTACCAGATCTTTTGGTTATCGATGGTGGCCAAGGACAACTCGGAAAAGCCGCCGGCGTGCTGAGTGAGTTGCAAGTGGATGGCATCGTACTGATCGGCCTCGCGAAAGGACCAGCACGTAAGGCTGGGTTAGAAAAGATCCTACTTTATGGCCAGGGAGAGTTAGCGGTTCCGGCTACCAGTGGTTCGATGCATCTATTGCAACATATTCGCGACGAAGCTCACCGGTTTGCGATCACCGGACATCGTGGACGACGGGCAAAAAACCGCCGTCGATCTGCACTGGATGGCATAGTTGGTATCGGACCTAAACGCAAACGTGAATTGATGGCATATTTCGGTTCGCTTGCTACGATTAAGGGCGCCAGCTCGGAAGAAATCGCGAAAGTTCCAGGGATAAGTCAAAAACTCGCGGTCGACATATATGGAGCACTTCATGCCGCGTGAGTCGTTTCCGGTGACATTACCAAATACTTTAACGCTGGTGCGTATCGCTCTCATCCCAGTGTTCGTTTTGACCTACATTTTTATGGATGACATGCTATGGGTCTCCGCGGTTTTGTTTGCGTGCGCCGCTTTTACCGATTGGCTAGACGGATTTCTCGCCCGGCAACTAGGGCAAGGCACCGCGTTTGGCGCGTTCCTCGACCCTGTGGCCGATAAACTCATTGTGGTGACCGCATTGGTTCTTTTGATCGAGAGTCATTCGAATCTTGTGATGACCCTTCCGGGACTTATCATCGTTGGTCGAGAAATAATCATTTCCGCGCTGCGCGAATGGATGGCGGAGATGAACCGCCGCGGCTTGGTCGGTGTGTCTTGGCTTGGGAAAATCAAGACCGGCGTGCAGATGATCGCTATCGTTGTGCTCTTAGCAAACCCGCCTTCAATGGCATTTCCGTGGGTGATCGTTGGAATGTTGCTTCTTTACGTCGCGGCATTAATGACGCTGTGGTCGATGTTTTTGTATTTACAGGCGGCGTGGCCGACGTTACGGGATGGGTTGTATGAACAAGAGACATCCGCTGTTGTCGAAGAGGAGGACGATTCGGCTTGATGATGAGGAGCGTGATAAGATCGCCCACTGCCTTGTACTGTGCGCTTTTTGTCCGAAGTGCACTGTGAACGGCTAAAAGGCTGGGTGGCAGAGTGGTTATGCAGCGGACTGCAAC
The DNA here is from genome assembly GCA_002313255.1 of Gammaproteobacteria bacterium UBA1119. Classification (GTDB taxonomy): domain Bacteria; phylum Pseudomonadota; class Gammaproteobacteria; order Pseudomonadales; family Azotimanducaceae; genus UBA11889. Next base: position 28,630 of record DCBA01000125.1, read on the forward strand.
TCCGTGTACGCCGGTTCGATTCCGACTCCAGCCTCCAAATACAAAAAAAGCATGAACCCGGTTGTTCGACATATCGGTTCGGTGCACCTAATGGTAGCCAGCGTAAATGGTACAAATCAGCAAGGAGGATCAATGCGTAGCGGATGGTGTAACAAAGTGGGTAAATTTACAGGTTGGCTTATTGCACTGGTGACTTTGACGGCCTTCGCTACCGAAGACTTCAGGAAGATTACGAGCGTTGAAGGTATCAGTGAATACCGTTTGAAGAACGGTCTCCAAGTGATCCTGTTTCCGGATGCAAGCAAACCCACCATTACGGTCAACATGACCTACCTCGTTGGTTCAAGGCACGAGGCGTATGGCGAAACCGGGATGGCCCATTTGCTAGAGCACTTAGTTTTTAAAGGTACACCCCGTCATCCGAATATCCCGCAGGAGCTGACTGAACGAGGGGCGTCGCCGAATGGAACCACCTCATTGGATCGAACAAATTACTTTGAAACATTGCCAGCGACGCACGAAAACCTCGAGTGGGCTCTTGATCTCGAATCCGATCGAATGATCAATAGTTTTATTTCCGCGGAAGATCTCGAGTCCGAAATGACCGTGGTGCGAAACGAGATGGAATCGGGCGAAAACAACCCGTTCCGGATTTTGTATCAGCGCACCATGTCCATGGCCTATCTCTGGCACAACTACGGCAAATCGACAATCGGCGCACGCAGTGACGTTGAAGGCGTGCCCATTGATCGTTTAAAGGCCTTCTACCGAAAGTATTACCAACCGGACAACGCTGTATTGGTGATGGCGGGAAAGTTCGAGCCGAAGTTTGCACTCGAAAAAATTGTTGAGAAATTTGGAGTGATTCCTGCACCGGATCGTTCGGGACGAAATCGAATTTACCCCACCTATACCCGAGATCCGGTTCAGGACGGGGAACGTTCCGTCACGTTGCGTCGGATAGGGGATGTCCAATATGCCATGGTCATTCATCACATACCGCCGGGTGCACATGAAGATCTGGCGGCGTTGGATATCTTGGGCCACGTGCTCGGCAACGCAACCTCAGGGCGGTTGCACGAGGCGTTGGTTGAGTCGGGAAAAGCCGTATCGGTCGCGTCGTACGCGTATCAATTCCGTGAATCCGGGCCCATGCTGACGTACGCACAAGTTCGCAAAGATGGGTCGCTCGGCGACGTCTGGGAAACTATGCAAGCTGTGATTTACGGTACAGCAACCGAAGATTTGGTGACGGATTCTGAGGTTGAGCGTGCACGTGCGTTTTATCTAAAGAACATCGAACTCGGTTTCAATTCGTCCCAGAACATCGCGCTACAACTGAGCAACTGGGTGGCGATGGGGGACTGGCGGCTGTTTTTCTTGCACCGCGACCGATTGGCCACAGTTACGACGGACGATGTTCGTCGGGTTGCAGCGACTTACCTGAAGCCCCAGAACAGTACCGTCGGTTTTTTTGTCCCGACAGATAAACCGGATAGGGTTGAGATTCCAGAAGTTCCGGATACCGCAGCGATGTTGGCAGGATACAGGGGCAGAGATGCCGTCAAGAGTGGCGAGGCGTTTGATACATCCTTGCCGAATATCGATGCGCGCACGCGAAGGACCACGTTCGACAATGGATTCAAATTAGCGATGCTACCCAAGGAAACTAGGGGCGCGAACGTTGTTGTTTCGTTGGCACTGCTGTTCGGATCAGAACCGACGCTACGAGATCACGTCACGAGCGGGGAGATAGCTGGAAGCATGTTGATGCGCGGTACCGAGCGTCTCGATCGTCAACAGTTAATCGATGAAATGAATCGGTTAAAAACGCGTGGTGGAGTGAGTGGTGGCGTCTACTCAGCTGGAGGAAGCCTGCAGACAACCCGTGAAAATTTGCCTGAAGTCATCGAGCTTTTAGGCGAAATCCTGAAAACGCCGGCGTTCGACGCTGACCAATTCATGGAGCTGAAACAACAAACGCTCGCCGGCTACGAGCAGAATCGCTCAGATCCTCGAGCTTTGGGTGCTCTTGCGTTAACCAGGGTTCTCAATCCGCTGGAGCGGGACCATCCGCTCTATGCGAGTTCGTTTGAGGAAGCCATCGCGGATACCGAAGCCGTGGAATTAGAGGAAGTCGTCGAGTTTCACGAATCTTTATATGGCGCCAGTAATGGACGACTGGCGATCGTTGGCGATTTTGACCCGGTTGAGATTGGGCCTTTGGTACGGACTGTATTTGGCAGCTGGGATTCTCCTCAAGCGTTCATGAGAATTGCTAATCCCTTCCAAGAGGTAAACCAGACGAAAATCGTCATTACTACGGCGGGTAAGCCCAATGCGTATTTTGCGGCGGGAATTGGGCTTCCGATCAAAGACGATGACGCGGATTATCCGGCACTAGTGCTTGCGAACTTTATGCTCGGAGGCGGATTCTTGAGCTCGCGTTTAGCTACACGCCTGCGGCAAAACGAAGGCTTGAGTTACGGTGTGGCTTCACAATTTTCTGCACATCCAATCGATCTATCTGGTTTATTTAGGGCGTACGCGATCTATGCCCCGGAAAACGCAGACAAACTGGAAACCGCGTTTATCGAGGAGATCGAGCGGGCGGTGAAAGAGGGCTTCACAGAGGATGAAGTCGCCGACGCCAAGTCGGGCTACGTTCAGTACCGAAATAACATGCGCTCGAATGACTCCACCCTAGCGTCAATGCTCTCCCAGAATCTGTACCTCGATCGAACCATGGCATGGACGGAGGATCTGGAGAAGAAAATCGGTGATTTGACGCCTCAAGAAATAAAAGCCGCTTTACAAAGGCACATCGTTCCAGGTCGAATATCCATCGTTATCGCCGGCGATTTCGAGGAGTAATTCAGCCGATTCCTAGACGTTGGAACTGTTCATCGGGTGCGTTGACCGCTCGCATACCTTCGTTCAACAGTTCCAACATATCTTTTTCGTCCTGCTTGCCCAGCCGATTTTCGTCCTCGTTAGGATCGATGTTGATGTCATAAAGATGATGCTCGCCAACTCTCGGATGGACCCAATAGGGCAACAAATCGCCAGCTTGAAACGTTTGCCGGATCACCGGGATATTAGCCCCCGGCATATAATCCAACACGGCACGATCATCGGGCATCGGCCACGGCGGATTGATTCTGTTGATGGGCATCGTCGACCAGCGGTTGGACCAAAGTGACAGTGGGAAGCCGTCATCGACGGGTGCACGCGCGTATTTTCGGTGGCCGTCGTACACCTGTACCCAGTTACCGAAAATGCCGCCCAACGCCCATTCCCGCACGCTTTCTTGTTGACCTGATAAAAGTGGCAGCAATGAAACGCCGTGGGTCTCGTGTTGCATCGTGACATCAAATAGATCGCACAAGGTGGCGTTGATATCCACATTGGTGGACAGCGCTTCAACTTCAAATGAGTCGATGCCCGGGTACGCAATATAGAGTGGTGTGTGACCCAGCGGTTCGTATTGAGGTACGCCGGGCTTACCCCAGATATCTTTTTCACCGAGGTAGTGACCGTGATCCGTACATAAAATGACCATGGTGTCGTCCCACATATCATTTTGATCGATGGTATCCAGGACTTTCCCGAACCAATGATCGATCATCGATAGCTTGGAACCGTAATTGCACCGAATGTGCTGTCCCTCGCGTTCGGTGATCACGCCGCGTTCAATATTGCGGACGCCGTAAGGAGGCCAGATCAACTGCTCGCCCTTCCATGTTTCGTCATAGCAATTTACCCAAGGTGCGGGCGTGTCGAAGGGTTCGTGTGGATCGAATTCATCGACGTAGACTAGAAACCGATCGTGATGATTGGCGTTATCGTTAAGCCAGTTCGCGGTTGCTTTCATGGTTTTCGGCCCAGGAAAATCCAGTTCCGACCGGAACCAGGTTCGCGATTCGTCGTAGTGGGCGGGCCGTTTTGAGGCAGGTAGTGCCGGGGCGCCCATCCAAGAGGGATCCGGTCGAGATTTCCAGGGATCCCCTTCATGACCTCGTAGATATTCCCACGCATAAAAGTCCGTGTGGTAATTCTCGCCGCCGGTCTCGAAGAGATGAGGATGATCGGTAAAGAGCATCGTGTTGACGTTCTTTTCGCGTAGATACGCCGTGATCGGAGCTTCCCATAGTTCGATGGACCCCCATGGCTTCCAGAGGAAGTCGAGGGCACCGCAGAGGATGTCGTGCCTTGCGGGCATACAGGGCAAGGAGCCCGTGAAGTGACGATTAAAACGCACGGCGCGTTCGGCGAAACGATCAATATTAGGTGTTTCGAATTCGGTTCCGCCGTAATTACCGATCATGTGGCGATTCAAACTGTCCAATAAAATGACAATGGCATTCTTGGCTTTCTTCATGTGGATTCTCTTGTGATCGTCGATGGCGTTTTTCTAACAATGAGCGTAACAGGCTAACTAAGTAAACAGTGCCGAAACACTCTCTCCCGTATGAATCGCATGGATCGCGTCCGCAAACAGGTGCGCAACGGACACAACTTCAATCTTGTCGCTTCGCGTTTCCGCGGGCAGCGGAATCGTGTCGGTAACGACCAAACGCTCGATAGGCGAATCTTCGATACGCCGGATAGCGTTACCAGACAGTACGGGATGGACGGCTGCTGCTTCGATCCGAGTAGCTCCGTGTGTACCAATAAATCGCGCGGCTTCGATCATGGTGCCACCGCTGGCGATCTCATCATCAATGATGAGCCCATTTTTGCCGTGGACCTCGCCGATCAGGGCGACGGCTTCCGCGTTCTCCGAATCATCCACTCGTCTTTTATCCACAACGGCGATGGGAAGGTTCAATCGATTGGCATAGTCACCTAAATCTTTCGCTTCGCTGACGTCACCAGCGACTAGCACAGTGTTCTCCATAGCCGTTGTCTCGCGAAGTCGATCACATACGACGGGCGTCGCGTTGAGTTGGTCGACGGGAATACGAAAGAACCCCCCAACCTGCGGCGAATGTAGATTCATAGTCAAAACCCGATCTGCTCCCGCAGTTTCGAGAAGGTCTGCCATCAACCGTGCAGTGATGGATATGCGCGGGCGGTCTTTCTTGTCCGAGCGGGCGTATGGAAAGTAAGGTAGTACTGCCGTTACTCGGCGGGCCGATGCGTGTTTTAGAGCATCGATGATGATCAATAGCTCGACGAGGAAATCGGAGACTGGAGGACATGACGTCTGTATAACAAAAACATCTGATTCGCGAACGTTCTCGAGACTTTGAAACAGAATATTTTCATTGCCGAATCGGATGATCTCCGTGGCGCTCAGGGGTACCCCGAGATGGTTGCTAATATCTTGCGCAAGGGCAGGGTGCGAGGTCCCAGCGATGATCTTGATATCATTTGCCATGTCGTAACGATCTCTGGTGCCGGGGGCGCCATTATCTTCACATTGCAGGTTCAGGTAAAAGGCGAAACAGTTTTTGGCGTGGATATCGACGCGGAGACACGGTGTGAGCATTACCACACGGGCGTTGACGTCGTTGCCATCCGGTTCCATTGCTGCAGACGCTGGTATGCGTGTCACGATTGCCATCTAGCCCTGGCTGACCATACGCCGGACGTCTGGCCACGCGGGTTTTGGGCCGAACATGCGATACTCTGTGGCGTCTGCGGCCACCAGCTTACCGTGCACCAATACTTGGCGGGCAATTCCGTCTGCCCTTCATGTTCCGCTCACTTTAATCCGGGGTGTCAACAGCACCATCATCTTTATTTCGAGTCCGGGTATTGAGTACCCGGCTTGCCATCGATATTGGCGGCACGTTCACTGATGTTGTTTTGCAGCGCGGAACAGAACGATTTACTACGAAGGTATTAACAACGCACGTCGATCCAACCGACGGCGCATTGACGGGTGTCGGGACAATGTTGGATCAAGCGAACACCAAACCCAGTTCGATCGAATTGGTGGTGCACGGAACGACGCTTGCCACGAACGCGCTGATCCAGCGTCGCGGGGCTAGAACCGCGCTGCTGACCACCGCGGGTCACCGCGACGTGATCGAGATGGCGTTTGAAAATCGCTTCGACCAATACGACCTAAATATTGACCGGGCGCGGCCGCTCGTATCACGCTCGTTGCGCATACCTATCGTTGAACGGATTAATGCAGCAGGTGACGTACTCACCCCGTTGGACTTAACGACGGTTGATGCGGCGCTCGACGTCCTTGAACGCGCGAGAATCGAGAGCGTGGCAATCGGGTTCTTGCACTCGTATGCGAACTCTAAACACGAAGAGTTGGTCGCTACCAGGTTGAGTGAACGCTTGCAGGGTGTTGCCGTAACACTGTCGTCTGCAGTCTGTCCTGAGATCCGTGAATACGAAAGGTTTTCAACAGCTTGTGCTAACGCGTACGTACTTCCAATGATGGCGCGTTATTTGATTCAGCTTGAAAAACGACTGATCGGATTGGGAATCAAGTGTCCGACGCTAATGATGACGTCGGGTGGGGGATTGACGACTTTTGAGACGGCGGCACGTTTTCCGATTCGATTGGTAGAGTCAGGTCCCGCTGGCGGAGCCATTCTAGCTAGCCAAATTGCGGCCGAAGTTGGCCTCGACGAGGTCATATCGTTTGATATGGGCGGTACGACGGCCAAGATTTGTTTAATCGATGCTGCCATACCGCAATTTTCTCGGGCGTTCGAAGTCGATCGGCGATACCGATTTAAGAAGGGTAGTGGCCTACCTGTTAGGATACCTGTCATTGAAATGGTGGAAATAGGTGCTGGTGGCGGTTCAATTGCCTCGGTCGACAATTTAAATCGTGTGCGAGTTGGTCCGAAGAGTGCCGGTTCCGAGCCAGGACCTGCTTGTTATGGAATGGGAGGCCAGCAAGCGACCGTGACGGATGCTGACGTCGTCATGGGTCGGATGGATGCGGATCGGTTTGCGTCAGGACACATACACCTTGATGTCGATGCGGCAGCTGTCGCAGTGCAAGAATCGGTGGGTGATGCCCTTGACTTTGATCTACATGGTGCTGCCTTTGCGATTTCCGAAGTCGTTGACGAAAACATGGCGACCGCTGCCCGTGGTCATGCCAGTGAGTGGGGCAAAGCCCTAATAGGCAGAACGCTGATCGCGTTTGGTGGTGCGGCCCCGTTACATGCAGCGCGGCTAGCGTCAAAGCTTGGAATTGACCGCGTAATCATCCCACCGGCTGCGAGCGTAGGCTCGGCGATTGGTTTCTTGATTGCGCCGATATCGTATGAAGTTGTTCGAAGTCGTTACATGAGGTTGTCGGTATTCGACGAAGAGCTTATTGACGCCGTTATGGCGGAAATGCGTGAGGAAGCAACGACCGTCGTTAGCTCTGCTGCACAAGGACGACGTGTTATCGAGACCGCGAGGGCCTATATGCGCTATATCGGTCAGGGCTACGAAATCTCCGTTGAATTTGATCCCACCTTTACAAAAAATCAATTGATCGAAGCGTTCGAAGGATCGTACGCAGAGTTGTACGGACGAATCATTCCCGGTCTCGATGTCGAGGTACTGAGCTGGACGTTAAATTTGACTACCGCGCAAGAGCAAGTGGTCCCCGTCGACGAAACGTTGCCGCGCTCTTCTAACGATAAGGATTATCCAACGCGGTTGATGGTGGACGATGGAATCCTGGTTCCAACTCAACAGGTTTTTCGTGATCAACTACCTAAATACGAGCGACTCGAGGGACCTATGCTCATCATCGAGGATCAGACAACGACGGTCGTTCCATCTCGCTTCGCGGTGCACGTCAATGCGCGCGAGGATTTAGTGATAGAAAAGGCTAAGTGATGAAAGCGCTCGACGCCCTACGGCTGCAGCTCGTTTGGGACCGGCTGTTGGCCATTGTTGAAGAGCAAGCGCAGACGCTCATGCGGACGGCTTTTTCGACCGTTGTTCGTGAAGCGGGAGACCTTTCTGCCGGTGTTTTCGATACTGAAGGTTCGATGTTAGCCCAAGCGATCACGGGAACGCCGGGTCACGTTAATGCGATGGCGCGTTCTGTTAGCCATTTCCTCAAGCGCTACCCCTTGCCGAGTATGAGTGAGGGCGACGTGTTCCTTACCAATGATCCATGGTTGGCGACGGGTCATCTCAACGACTTCACCGTGGTAACCCCTGTCTATTATAGAGAACGGCCCGTCGCCCTTTTTGCTTCGACGAGCCATATCGCTGATGTGGGTGGTCGCGGATTTGGTCCGGATGCCAATGAGGTGTTTGAGGAAGGCATCAATATTCCGATCATGGCCCTCTTCAATGCTGGTGTTCGAAACGAAACCTTAATGGAGATCGTTGCCGCGAATGTTAGAGATCCTGTCGTTGCGGAAGGCGATCTCTACTCGCTTACCGCGTGTAACGAGGCCGGTGGTAGGAATTTACAGTCGATGATGGCCGCGCACGAATTGGAATCGTTGGACGAGATAGCAAGCCACGTCTTAGCCACCTCGCGCGCTGCGATGGAGCATGAAATTAATGCACTTCCAGCCGGGATCTATGAAAACTCGATGGACGTAGATGGGTACGACGTTCCGGTCCACATCGCATGCAAGATGCTTGTCGACAAGGATCTCATTTCGATCGATTTCAGCGGTTCGTCGCCGACTTCTCGCTATGGGATTAATGTGCCTGCCAATTACACGGAGGCATACACTTCGTTCGGCGTACGCTGTCTCGTTGGCAACAGCATTCCTAACAACGCGGGCTCACTTGGGACCATTCGGGTCGCGGCCCCGGAAGGCAGTATCCTGAACGCGATGCCGCCGTGCGCAGTCTCTGCGAGGCACGCGCTAGGACAAATGCTGCCTGATGTGATCATGGGGTGTCTTGAGCAGATCATGCCTGAGTCTGTTGTTGCCGAGGGCGCTTCATGTATTTGGAATCCAGTGTTAATGAATGCTCGGCAAACGGGCGAGGACGTAGCGGACACTCCGTTTGTGATCAATCCGATATACAACGGAGGCACGGGCGCACGCTTTATGAAGGATGGTCTTTCGACCACCGCTTTTCCCTCGGGTGTACGGACGACGCCAACTGAAATTAATGAAGTGACGTCGCCGTTGATCTTTGAGCGTAGAGAATTCCGCCAGGATTCAGGCGGCCGCGGTCGATATAGGGGTGGCTTAGGTCAGATCGTTGAGATTCGACATGGTCGGGATAATTCATTTTTTGTTTCCAAGATGTTTGACCGTATCGGGCACCCCGCGCGAGGACGAGCGGGTGGTGGAAATGGTCGTCCCGGCAAGGTCTATATAAAAAATGGGACTCCGTTAAGGGGTAAAGGAAAAGACCTCGTGCCGGCAGGAGCTACACTCGTTCTCGAAACCCCTGGGGGCGGGGGTTTTGGCAATCCATCGGAACGTAATGAGAACGACATCAGGCGCGACGTAGAAGATGGTTTTGTTTCCGGAAGCTTGTAACAAAGCCGATGGGGTTTCTCCATCGCCGCCGAGCGTGGGGGAGTTATGTTGAATTTCGATAAACGGGTTAACTCGGGCGGGGGTGAAAAGCCGGTGTTCAATGCCACGATCGAGCGTAGTGCTGCATACTGGTTTTTGACATTCCTAGGCAACGAAGGTTAGGTTTGGCGCCATGAAATTTATTACATACTTTTTCAGCGTTTTCGTTCTGTGTTGTTATTCATTTGGTGCGCCGGAGGAAGAAGAAGATCGTGTTTATGAGAGGTTCTATGACAACGGTCAATTGCAAATCCGAGGCATGTTCATCGCAGGGGAAATGGAAGGGGTTTGGGAAGACTTTCACGAAAACGGACAGTTGCGGACCCGGGGAACCTATATAGTCGGACGAAAAACTGGGCCATGGGAGTTTTTCTACTCGAATGGTCAGATGCAAGGAAGAGGAACGCTGCAAGCGGGGAGGCAGCAGGGTCTAGAAGAGAGATACTACGAAAGTGGCCAGTTGCTTTCGCGAGGGACGTTTAAGGACGGTCAGTTCGACGGCCTCTGGGAGGCATTTTACTCCAATGGCAAGTTGATAAGCCGAACAACTTATCGAGATGGGAAACAAGCCGGTTCAGGGGAGTACTTCGATCTTGTTCCGATATCTTTTTCCAGTGCTGATAGCGATACATACGTGGTGACTGCTGAATCGCTCAACGTCCGGTCTAGTCCCGGCGGCGCCGTCGTGCGCGCTTTGGCCCGGGGCGAGAGCGTGACGGTGAGTTCGACAAAAGGTGAGTGGTCCCAGTTAAGCGACGGGAACTGGGTCGCCTCAAGTTTTATCACTAAAGTACGGTAGCGCCGTCAATTACGTCGAATCCACTCGAATTTTGGCGTAAATAACTCACCGAAAGGCTGTTGAACGCGACGGTCAACCCACGCCGGCTCGTGATGGGCCATTTATTCGCGAAAGTGGCCTTGCTATTCGTTAGTTATTGGAGAACCAAAGATCAAACGGTTTTGGTCTAGATCTTCAATCACGAAGTCTCGGAGTCCGTAATTTGGTCCGTCGGTAATGCGACGGGCAATCGTTGCCCCCCTCTCATTAAATTCTTTGAAGAGTGGGTCCACGTCGTCAACGTAAATATAAACGTCCGACTCAATGCGCTCTCTATCGTCCGGGTAGAGCTCTCGGCGTCTAATTTGGATATGAAGATTAATGTTATCCCTGGTGATAATCGCGTAGACCCCAGGGTTCTCCTGGCCCTCGGGTCTGAAAATACCGTTAGGATTCCGGAAACCTAGTTGCTCGCAGTAATACTCGACTGAGTTGGCGACGTTTTTAGATCCTAGAACCGGGGCGATTGACCAAGCCATTGGTAATCTCTTCAGTATTAGCGCCAACCTAACCTACTACATTGTTCGGATCTTCCTTGGCGGGTTAAATCTCGCGTGTCAGAGTGGGTCACCTATCCGCGCTGATCGTTCCGAGCTTGGAGCACGCTTGATATAGTTCTGATCATCCCGAATGCTCCCCCAGTAAGAATCATTGACGAATACGAGAATGATTTCAGATCAAGAGAAATATTTGAGTCTATCCACTCGAAAGAGGGACGGTAGTTTCGTCAATACGCCCGTGTGGTTTGCTCGGGAACACGAAACAAGTAACTACTATGTCTTCTCTTTGAAGAGTGGGAAAAAAGCAGGGAAAGTGAAACGAATAAGAAATTTCCCTGACGTCAAGGTCGCCACGTGTACGGTTTCGGGTCGACTAACAGGTGACTGGAGTGATGCGAATGCGGAGCTAATTGATGAATCCGAACAGGTTGAATTCGCCTATTCACTCTTGAGGAAGAAATACGGGTTTAGTCTCCGAATCGGCGATTTCTTTTCCCAAATGATTGGAAATTATTATCGAAGACAAATAATCAAGGTTGTCATAGCCGAACGGGAGTTTATGGAATCGCCGTGAGGAATGATGTGGCGATGGATCATCCGGGATCGCATCGGTTTCGGGCGCCCAGTTTTTTTCGTATTTATATCGATACAACAAAAATATCTTTTGACAATTCTTGCGGACGCTTTATAGTGCGCGCCTCGCCGATTTGAACCAGATTGCGGGCGTGTAACAAATACAGCTAAAACGGTTGAGAGAACTGCGAAACCTGGCAGCTCCCTCATGATTTATTGATTCACATTAACTCGCGTATGCGTAGCACGTGGTTGGCTGCGTATTCGCTAAATTGAGAAAAAAAATGAAACACATACTCGCCATCGTGTTGGCGGGACTGACGGTCCAGGCTGGCTTCGCCGGCGAAGCCACGAACGCAACTGAGAAACCCGGGCATCCTGACGTTTCGTTAGAAGTCTTCGTGCAATCAACGGGATCCGGTCACGAAAAAATCGAGCAGGACCCATCGTTTTTCGCGCGAGGTAAGCGCCTTACCGAAGAGACGTTGAAGTCGATCGCATTCAAGCTGTACGCGTATTCACAGCATGAAGATTGGATGAAAAAAGAGATAGTGCGGGTCGAAGATGGGCTGAATGACACCGTAACGACCCACGGGACCACGTTACTCGATTCGGGCGAGGCCGATATGAAGGCATGCATTGAATGCGTAAGCGATGCATCTGCCGATGTTCGTGGTGCGACCAAAAACATCGCCAACGTCGCAGCCGAAATGCTTGCGGTTCAGCTGGTCGATTTGAATCGGCTGCTCAGCGTTAACGCTCCTGTCAGTGGCGATGACATTGAAATACGTCGTTGGCTCGGAGAACGATCGATGGGGCGCCGGATCCAAAGGTAAGGATCTAAGTTGAGGTTCGGTTTTGGGCTCGCAGACATTTTAAATCCCCTCCCCGCGTCTGTGAGCCCTTTTTTTGGGGCAGTTCAAAGCGATATTGTAGGGTGGTACTTAAGGTTTGCTAATCAGCCGTCGAGCGTTCTTGATGTTAGTGCCGTCTATGTTTTAGGATTTTTGCCATTGATTCTTCGTAGAACTGACTCTTCTCGGCACCACAACTTGGACACATAAAATCGTCGGGAACGTCAGTCCAAAGAGTTCCTGGCTTTACGTTGCCTTTGTCTTCACCGTATTCCTCTTGGTAGATGTAATCGCAGACAGTACATTCCCATTTATTCATTAGTTCCAACCGTCATTGATGTCTTCGCCACGAGCAATTTCTTTAAGGGAGTTTGTCGATCCATCACAAAAAAGCGTCTGTGGTATCGGTTTTCCATCTTTCGAGAGTTTGTAGTCTTCCGACGATATGTAAACCAAACAGCCTGCGAACAAGGTTGCTAGAACCTTTGTTTCATTGATCTCGTGCGCTGGTATAGCAAATAGATTCTTGTCGAGTATGACTAAATCGGCCTGTTTACCCACCTCAATGGAACCCACTTGGTCATCCAAGAAATTTACATAAGCACCATTGATTGTGTAATTCTTGATCGCTTCAGCGAGGGTAATTTCTTCGCCCAGGCCTAACGGCACATCGGTCAAGCCGTTTGGGTCCAGTCGAGTTACCGCTGCTTCAATCCCATCAAGGGGGTTGACCGAAGTAACGTACCAGTCACTGCCGAATCCGACTCTCGCACCTGATCGTTGCATGGTACCAATCGGGTATAACCACTTACTGCGTTCTTCTCCTAAACGAGGCCATGTCAAATCAGTGATATAGCTATCCTGGATGGCCCATAAGGGCTGGAAATTGGCTACAACATTCAAGTCGGCAAATCGGGGAATATCACCTGGATCAAATAACTGAATGTGCGATAAATGATGCCGACTGTCCCTGCTGCCATTAGCTTTCTGCGCATGTTCAAGTGCGTTTAATGAGACACGGATGGCTCGATCACCAATGGCATGAAAATGGATTTGGAAGTTGGCAGCATCCAATGCGATAACAGCCTTATTGAGATCATCCGGTGGGTTTTGTAAGTCACCCCGAAACCCGTCGCTCCGATCCGAATACGGCTCAAGTAATGCCGCCGTTTGGGCCTCGATAACACCGTCCTGCCATATTTTTATAGCCGTTGCCTTGACGTTACCGTCGACGGGTTGTTGTTTTCGGGCATTCAAGAACTTAGGCAGCTGTTGCGATAGGGCTACGGTGTTTTCCCAAAACAAGGCTGTGACGACATGGAGGTTTAGTTCGCCTCTGGCATCGAGCTGGTTGTAGGCGTCTAGCCCGAAATATCCATCGCCAGGCTCGAGTTTTAGTAGTGCGTCCTGAATACCTGTAATCCCGTAACTATGGAATAAGTCGCGAGAGTATTTGAGCCCGTTGATTAAATCGTCTGAAGTTAATGGTGGCTCGTGATCTGCGACTAGCATGATCGCGCTGTCTTCTTGCACGCTACCTGACGGTTCGTCTGAATTGGGGTATCGATCGATCCTGCCGTTTTCTGGATCCGGGGTCGTCGCATCAATGCCGGCGAACTCCAAGGCTTTGGAGTTGACCCAAAGCGAATGCCCGTCCGACGATTTGAGTGAAACCGGACGGTCAGGAACTATATCGTCCAACAGTTTTTTGTCTGGTAGTCCGGTTGGAACGAAGTTATCTAACGTCCATCCACCACCCACGATCCATTCCTCATGTGGGTTAGCCAGAGCACACTCTTTAATTTTATCTAACAGCTTTGCTACCCCCTGTATGTCAAACAATACACATTGCTGATAAAGAACCCCGCTCTCGACAGGGTGCACGTGTATGTCGTGAAAACCGGGCAGAATCATTCGACCGTGGAGGTTTACGGTTTGGGTTTCGCTATCGACCAATTCTTGAGCGCCTTGGTCATCACCTACGTAGATAATTTGTCCATCTTTGATCGCGACTGCGCTGGCCCAGGGCTGGTCAGGATTGACTGTGTATATAGTTGCATTGTGCACAATTAAGCCTGCGCCGATGGCATTAGGGCTTTCTTCGACGGGCGGAATTTCCGTAGAACACGACGGTAAAAGCAGACAAAGACTTAGCCGAAAAAGGCGGTTCATCAAGCCAACCCGTTTTTGGATAGCGATAGAGCCTAATGATCTTTCCGACCGCGAACAAATCCCCACAACCACGCTTGCGTTGTTGAGAGGTGCACTAACGCACGTACGTTATGCGCAGACATGTGGAAAAACTGATCCGAAAAGCGACAAAGTGACTGCTGTTTTGTCTACTATTTAAACGCGAA
>DCBA01000125.1:43639-43788 GCA_002313255.1 Gammaproteobacteria bacterium UBA1119
CGATTGGAGAAAGTTGGGAGTTGAACCAGCTTAGAACCGCACACTAGCTCAGGAGGGAACCGTAGTTTGGAGGCTTATTGGATGTCTTTGATCGCGGATGCCATTTTAGTCATTCACTTTGGCGTTGTGATTTTTATTAGCGGCGGCCT
>DCBA01000010.1:0-6847 GCA_002313255.1 Gammaproteobacteria bacterium UBA1119
AGAAATCGAGGCCTTTCACCGGCGAGGGTATCACACACCGTTGCGCGTGCTGTCGGCCAAAGAAGCCGTCGCCATACGGCAAAAACTTGAAGTGATTAATACCGAATTTGGGCGGGCAGATGTGGCAAACCCTCTCACCGACGCGCATCTAATTTATCGATGGGCATGGGACGTAATTCATGATCCCCGGATTGTCGATCCAGTTAGCGACCTTCTCGGACCCAACGTGCTGCTTTGGTCACTTAATTGGTTCATCAAAGAGCCCTTAGATGAAAAGTTTGTCACTTATCATCAAGATGCAACCTATTGGGGTCTTGAGCCTCACGATGTTGTGACGGCTTGGATTGCGCTTTCGGACGCAGGGCCAGCCACCGGGCCGATGAAATTTGTCCCCGAAAGTCACCGAGGCACATTACGGGATCACACCGACACATTTGAAAAACAAAATCTACTTTCTCGAGGCCAAGCGATCGAACAAGATATTTCCGACAGCGATACAATTTTAGCACCTCTAAAAGTCGGTGAAATGTCACTTCATCATGTGCGTTTGATCCACGGTTCCGAACCCAACCGTACCCGCGATCGCCGGATAGGCATGGTACTGCGATACTGTGCCACTCACGTAAAACAGACAAAATTGCGGGACACAGCCGTGTTAGTGCACGGCCTCGATATCTACGATCATTTCGACTTGTTGCCAGCACCAGAAACCGATGCGGGTAACAAAGAACTCGGGCGCCAGAAAGATGCACTTCAACGGATGCAGCGCGCGCTGCACTCCAAAGACTACGAATAGTCTGCGTCCGTCAAACGAGCGCCGACGGTACTAATCCGCCGATCTTAGAGCCCGTGCGACTTCTATCTCGAAGTCAACACGGTATCCGTATTCGCGTTGACCGCTGGTAGCTTCGTTCCCCGAAACCCGAATCTGCTGCCAGCGTGCACTGGTATGGCCCTCGGCTTTGTCGACGTTAACAAAGTGAACTCCCACCCCTGCCCGGGCGCTCGCGCTTGAATTGTCTCCTGTTGCGTGCGGCGTCCCGAAACAAAAAAACGCAACGCCACCTGCTTCCAGTTCACAGTTCAGGGCTCGAGTTTCGTCGATCTCGGTACGAATGTGGTGATTGGAATCCACGTCTCGTGTGTGCGGAAACATCTCTCGAAACGCCCCGGGAATGACCCTCAGCGTCCCATTTTCAACAGTCGCGTCATCAACGGCGATCCACATTGCGACACCGGCCATTGGATTGGTTAGATGAAAGTACGCATTGTCCGTATGCCAATGGGTACCCATTCCTAGTGTTGCCGGTTTAACGAACATTTGGTCGAGTATTTTCATGATTGGATGGCCTATCAACGCGGCCACGCTCTCGATGACTTTGGGTGCGAATGGAAGTGCTCTAAACAATGTGCTTCGCTCGTGAAGCGGAATTAGCTGGAGGTTCTGACGCTTCTCGGGATCCGTTGAGACATCCCGTGGCAAACCGCTCAACAGCCACCGGTCAACTTCCGTTCGGATTGCAGCAACCTCGTTTGGTTCGAAAAATCCATCAACGGTGGTATAACCAAGCTCTGTGAATTGCTGCACCTGGTCGGCGCTTACCTGCATTGGGTATCCCACCCCAGCGATTCGGCTAGAGGATAAACCAAGGGGATAAGCATGAGCGAATTTGAAGGAAAGGTAGTCATCGTCACCGGGGCCGGAGGAGGTATCGGCCGCTGTCACGCAATCGAATTTGCTCAGCGCGGCGCGAAGGTAGTGGTCAACGACCTAGGTGGCAATGTGGATGGAACAGGTGGCGGCGATGCTGCTGACCGGGTGGTCGCGGATATCGAGGCAATCGGAGGAACAGCCATAGCCAACAAAGCGTCGGTTTCTGATCGCGACGGCGCGAAATCCATCGTTGAAGACGCACTTAATGCGTATGGCCGTATCGATATTCTAGTAAATAACGCCGGCATCTTGCGAGACAAAACCTTCAAGAAGATGACTTTGGACGAATGGGACATAGTGGTAAACGTCCACCTCAACGGGTCCGCTTACGTCACCCATGCCGCTTGGCCATACATGTACGAGCAACGTTACGGCCGCATCGTCTTCACTAGTTCCGGATCCGGCATTTTCGGCAACTTCGGACAGTCCAATTATGGTGCCGCAAAAATGGGCATGCTTGGTCTTATGAATGTATTGGCGCTCGAGGGGGCTGCCCGAAATGTCCGCGTGAACTGCCTCGGTCCGGGCGCGGCGACACGGATGACTAATACGGTACCCGGTCGTGACGAAGATCTTGGTGAGCCCGATCCTCTTCGGCACCCCGCTCTGGTAAGCCCGGCAGTTCTATTCATGTGTAGCGAAGACGCGCCAAACGGTGCCGTGATCCACGCATCCGGTGGTAACTACTCCCAGAGCCATATTGTCGTCAACGAGCCTATCGCGCTCGGCCAAGCAACCACTTACGAAGACCTCGTCCCGCACATTGATAAGCTCATGGATATGTCAGCCGCCAAACCGAGGGAGCGCCGACAACCGCGACCAAGGCAATAAACTCACGATAGACCCGTCGCGAAATTATAGGGCTCGTGGACTGTTTCAATCCTCTCAGTATCGATGAGGTCGCGCGAATATGCCGAAAAAGCGGGTGTGTCCGTCAGCCAACGAATCGCGAATTGATACGCCGTCGTGCACCGTCGAACGGACTGCAAAAATTACTGGTCTGACAGAAGCTGAGGACGCGAATAGCGCACTTTTTCAATCAGGAAGTCAACGACCTCCATCATGCGCTCGTTGCTCCCCGCCAACTCTCCATCAATACGGTATGTCCCATCGACAATCATGCTGGGAACCCCCTCCACACGATACATCCTAACCAGCGCATCGCCCTGTTGAACACGGCTTCGAACGCTGAACGATTTCACCACGCTATCAAACTTTTGCGGGTCGACGCCGGC
This sequence comes from Gammaproteobacteria bacterium UBA1119, assembly GCA_002313255.1. Taxonomy (GTDB): domain Bacteria; phylum Pseudomonadota; class Gammaproteobacteria; order Pseudomonadales; family Azotimanducaceae; genus UBA11889. Next base: position 2,950 of record DCBA01000010.1, read on the forward strand.
ACTATTCTTGAATATTCGCCTCACTGCGCCGCGATCGCGGAGGTCGAGCCGATCAATGTGCATGGCTCGAAAAACGGGCTCGTGGATTTCTTCAAGTACTCCTAGAATCTCTGCCGCGTAGTAAAGTTCCGCGAGTGGCGCCCAGCTCGCGCCGAAGACCGCCGGTATGCGACGAAAAACCACAGCTTCCCGATCCTTCGCGGCCCATTCGGAGATTAGGGGATCGAACTGATAGCAGTGAATGCATCCATACGAAAAGATTTCGGCGACTTCGATGACTTCGCTGTCACGGGTCTCGACCTGGATAGGAATTCGAACGTAGTGTTTACCCTCTATAAACTTCGGCGTTCCCAGGAAATTGGCGTCTGGCTCTTGAGCCACGCCCGTGACAGATGACAACGCAACAACGGCAAATACGACTGCCTTGTTCAGAAGTAAATACATAGAAACTCCATGACCCAGCGTGGTGGTAAAATGGCAGCACTTTCGCGGCGCGCGATTATAGCAACCGGATTCGGGGATCACATGCAGAAGACGCCGCAAATTCAAGCGAGTTTCCTCACCAGCGCCGATTCGCTTGCGGGCTGCCCTGTTGACAACCTTCCAGAAGTCGCGTTTGCCGGACGATCGAACGCCGGAAAGTCGAGCACCTTGAATTGCCTTACCCACACTCGAAACCTTGCCCGCGTCAGTAAAACGCCCGGGCGTACCCAACTGATCAACTTTTTCGAGACCAGCCTGGGCGGACGGCTCGTTGACTTGCCCGGATACGGCTACGCAAAAGCGAGCAAAGCCCGCCAAAAATCCTGGGGGGAGGCCGTCGACGACTATTTGCAGATGCGCGAAAACCTGAGTGCGGTAGTGCTCGTTATGGATATTCGCCACCCCTTGCAACCATTCGATGTACACATGATTGAGTGGGGAATCGCAACTGAAACGCCGCTACTCGTGCTACTTAACAAAGCAGACAAGATAAAACAGGGCGCCCGAGTTGCCGTTTCGCGGCAGGTCGATTCAGCATTAGCCAACGCCACGAAAGCTTCGTCGGTCACATTTTCTGCAAAAACAGGGTTGGGGTCCGCCAAAGCGATCGAAGCCGTTAGCGGATTTCTGAAGGATCCGCAACGCTTATAGCCTCCGTCAGTGAGCTTCATCCCAATTGATGCCAAACCCGGTATCGACGACCAAAGGTACATCTAGCGAGGCGGCATTAGTCATCGTTTCTTCCGCTAATGTAACGAGTTCCGCCACATCTTCCTCGGCAACCTCAAATACCAGCTCGTCATGGACCTGCATAATCATCTTTGCCTTGAGAGGACTTTCTCTAAGGCGTCGGTCAAGAACGAGCATCGCGCGTTTGATAATGTCTGCCGCCGTGCCCTGCATGGGCGCGTTAATAGCCGTTCGCTCCGCCGCTTGTCTTCTCGGTACATTGCTCGCGTTGATTTCAGGAAGATACAGCCGCCGGCCAAAAGCAGTTTCGACAAACCCATCTTCCGCTGCCCTGGACCTTATTTGGTCCATGTAGTCTCGGACGCTCGGGTAGCGGTCGAAATATCGGTCGATGTACTCCTGCGCGACGTTACGCGCGATGCCAAGCTGTCTCCCTAAACCGAACGCGGACATGCCATAGATGAGCCCGAAGTTGATAGCTTTGGCACTGCGCCGTTGTGCGTCGCTAACCGCGTCGACATCTTCCGCAAAAACTTCGGCTGCGGTGGCTCGATGCACGTCAAGCCCTTGCGCGAAGGCAGAACAAAGACCCACATCGCCCGAAAGATGCGCCATGATTCGCAATTCAATCTGGGAATAATCCGCAGCGACGAGTTGAAAGCCCTCCGGCGCCACAAAGGCTTGCCGAATTTTCCGGCCATCTGCGGTACGTATGGGTATGTTCTGCAAATTAGGGTCCGATGACGAAAGTCGCCCCGTTGCAGTAACCGCCTGATGATACGAAGTATGTACGCGACCGGTGCACGCATTAATTTGTCCCGGGAGCGCATCCGTATACGTTGATTTCAGCTTTGAGACTGAGCGGTAATCGAGGATAACTTGCGGTAATTCAAACTCCTGAGCGAGTTCTTGCAATACCGGTTCAGCCGTCGAACGTTGCCCTTTTTGCGTTTTACGTAACGCCGGAAGGGACAATTTATCGTAAAGAATCACTTGTAATTGCTTGGGCGAACCTAAGTTAAATTCTTCGCCTGCGAGTTCGAATGCCTTTGCTTGAAGCAAGACCATCCGGCGAGACAGCTCGTTGCTTTGTTCCGCCAACATTGCAGCGTCAATTAACGTGCCGGCCCGTTCCATTTCTGAAAGAACCACCAACAGAGGTAACTCAAGCTCCTCGTACACCGGCAGCAACGACGGCTGCGCTTCGAGCTGCGGTCGGAGGACCTGATTGAGCCGCAGCGCAGCATCTGCGCGTTGCGCCGCGAATTGACACGCTGCTTCAATCCCAACCGCGGACCAGGGGGCTCGTTTAACTCCCTTTCCTACGACGGCATCGAGTGGCGTAAGCAGCATGTCCGAATATTTCGCTGTCAGGTCCTCGAGCTTATGTCCGCGCGAGCCAACACTGTCGAAGACGTACGACTCAAGCATAGTGTCATTCACGAGGCCTCGAAGCACGACGTTATCTTGCGCAAGTACATTGCGTTGGAACTTTAAGTCGTGGCCCGTCTTCGTTAATCGATCGTCCTCGAGTACCGGGCCGAGCTGCGCTAACACAGTGTCTCGGTCTAATTGTTTCTGCAACTGATGGCCGATCGGAACGTACGCGCCTTGTCCACATTGCGTCGCGATCGCTATACCAATGATTTCCGCAGTCATGTAGTCGCTTGACCCGGTCACGATTTCGAGCGCAAAGCCTGGTGCCTCGTTAATCTCGTCAACAAGCCCACTCAAGCCTTCTACCGTATCGATAATTCGGTAATCGCCTGACGCGATCGTTATTTGCTCCGTTTCTAATGCCCCGTCCAACTCGGCTAACCACGATTTGAATTCGAACCGCTTAAACAAATCCCGGAGCGTCTCCGTGTCTGCAACGGCCAAATTGAGGTCATCAAGCTCCGTATCGAGCCCTACATCACATTTGATTGTCGCCAACGTGCGAGAAAGCGGCAGTTGCTCAAGATTATCCCGGAGACTTTCCCCCACTTTGCCCTTTATCGCAGCGGCATTGGCAATCACGCCGTCAAGGTCTCCGTAGCTATCCAACCATTTTGCCGCCGTCTTGGGCCCCACCTTCGGTACCCCGGGGATGTTGTCCGAGGTGTCCCCCATCAGTGCGAGGTAGTCAATGATTTGTTCCGGCCATACTCCAAATCGTTCCCTGACACCATCACGCTCGAGATTCGTGTCTGTCATGGTATTAACAAGAGACACGTGTTCATTGACGAGCTGGGCCATGTCCTTATCGGAGGTTGAAATAATCGTCGGCTGCTCAGCCTGAGTTGCACGAGCAGCCAACGTTCCGATTACGTCATCTGCTTCGACCCCAGGACAGATAAGCAGTGGAAGCCCCATCGCCCGGATAACGTTGTGAATGGGTTCAATCTGCTCGCGTAAATCGTCTGGCATCGGCGGACGATTGGCTTTGTATTCTGGAAAAAGCTGGTTACGAAAGGTTTTACCACCCGCATCGAAAACGACCGCAATGGGGCTGCCCACAAAATCGCTACTCAGCTTACGTAGCATCGAAATGACGCCACGAACGGCACCCGTCGGAGCCCCGGCGCTGGTGCGCAGATCGGGAAGTGCATGGTAGGCCCTGAACAGGTAGGAAGAACCATCGACGAGCAGTAACGGTTTGGCATTTGCCATGTTAAATTCCCCCGCTTCGACCCTAACACAACCCTCTTGACCTATGCCGTTTGACCCCTCATCAACCACCCAA
>DCBA01000010.1:7229-11043 GCA_002313255.1 Gammaproteobacteria bacterium UBA1119
CATCCCTGCACGAACATCTCAGCAATTAATATCCGGACGCCGTGGCCGTTGTAACAGAACTACCCACCGCCGTCGTCGCTGACGTCGTTGGTCAATATGACATTGGGTCTCTTGACACCTACTGGCCGGCCGATAACGGAGTCGAAAACACGAACTATTTCTTGCGTACGAGCCGAGGCCTCGAATACGTGCTTACAGTGGTCGAATCAAACAGCCATCACAACGATTTGATGATCCGCGTTCTCGACTTGGCCCATCGAAACGAACTTCCTGTCGCCCCCGTGATGGCGTCTAAAACGGGTGCCCGAGAGATATACCGGTTGAGTAAGCCCATGCTGCTTGCGCCTCGACTGCCAGGCCGACACATTGACCAAACCAATGAAAACCAATGCGGCGCCGTTGGCAAATTCTTGGCCATGTTCCATCTCAGCACCAGCGAACTCGGTCTCGAGGCTCATGAATACCCGCGAAATCTCACGTGGCTGAATCACCACACCGCATTATCCCGAGAATTCCAACATCCGACTTATCAGCGCCAGCTTGAAGAAGCACTAGACAGTATAAGAATCGGTCTTGAACGGCCCGAAGTTGAAGAGTTGCCGACGGGGATCGTCCATGGGGATCTATTTCGCGACAACGCGCTATTTAACGAAGGGGAGCTATCAGGCGTTGTCGATTTTCACCACACCTCGCATCATTACTGGATCTACGATGTTGCCGTCGCCATCAACGATTGGTGCACCACCGAGCAACAACAATTGGACGAACATCGTGCGGCGGCATTGGTCCAGGGCTACCAAGCGATTCGTCCTTTCGACGATGCCGAGACCGCTTGCTATCCTACTTTCGGCTTATATAGCGCGGTCGCCTTCTGGTTGTCGCGGCTGGTAGCAGCGTCAGCCGACACGGGAGGCCGTTCGCGACCACCGAAGGACCCCGACGAATTTCGCCGTATCGCTGCGCAACACTTGCGCGGTTTTTCGCTTTTCTAAATATCCATATCGAGTCGCGGTAATCCTTAACGTGGCCCTTTAGGTTGCCTTAAGCAGCAACTCCATAAATTGGTGATCAGCGTCAAACCATGTCAAGTGTTGGCGAAAGCCCGTCGCATCTGCCAATGCCGCGAATTCATCAAGGCTATACTTATACGAATTCTCCGTATGCATGCGCTCGCCCAGGGCAAAGCGAAATGTCTCTCCTTCCAGGCGGACGTTCTGTTCACACTTGCTTACTAGAAACATCTCGATTCGGCCTTTCGACGAGTTATACCGGGCGAAATGCTCGAACGCCTGGGCATCAAAGTCGGTGCCGAATCGTTCATTTAGATGTCGAAGCATGTTTCGATTGAACTCGGCGGTCACGCCTCCAGAGTCGTTATAGGCTCGATTCAGAACGGATTCAGATTTCTTGGTGTCAACGCCGATTAGGAACCAGCCCTCATTGCCAACGACGTCTCGAACTCCTTCCATAAACTTCGCCGCATCCGCTGGCTCAAAATTTCCGAGGCTGGATCCCGGGAAAAAGGCAACTCGCGTCAATCCATCGACGCTTGACGGAAGGCTGAATGGGGCGGAGTAATCGGCACAGGTCGGGTACACGTGTAACCAAGGATAATCGTCGGCAATTCGGTGCGACGAATGCAAGAGATACTCACTCGATATATCCACCGGGACGTACGCTCTGGGACAACATGACTCTAACAGGACACGGATCTTTGTACTGCTTCCACTTCCATATTCAATCAGACAAACACTAGAGCCGATGGCCTCGGCTATTGCGGTCCCATGCGTATGCAAAATTGAAAGCTCTGCGCGTGTTAGGTAGTACTCAGGCAGCTCAGTAATCGCCTCAAATAAATTTGAACCGCGCTGGTCGTAAAAGAATTTGGGCGAGAGCTTCTTCGGGTCGGTTCGCAGTCCTCTTTTGATCTCCGACTGCGCATCAGCCAGAAGAGGTTTCTGATCATGCAGTTCGATCCCATCCGCCAATCGATTAGAGCTTCGCGCCATTTCTCACTAGCCTAATACCGGTAAACTGCCATCGATCTTTGGCATAGAAAAAGTTTCGGTAGGTATTGCGAACATGACCTCCCGGCGACACGCAAGAGCCCCCGCGCAATACCATCTGGTTAGCCATGAATTTGCCGTTGTACTCACCAAGGGTACCCGACAGCGGCCGGAATCCTGGATAGGGCGCGTAACTCGACGTCGTCCACTGCCAACATTCATCAAGTAATTGCTGCACACCATTCCCCGTCGCGGCGCGCGGGTGGAAAAACGGCGTCTTCGTCGATTCCACTTCATTCGTAGCTTGTTTGGCCACATGTTCCCATTCGAATTCCGTTGCAAGCCGGGCGGCCGACCAGCGCGCAAAGGCATCCGCTTCATAAAAGCTAATGTGGGTAACCGGGAACATGGGGTGTAACTCGGATTCACCGGCCAACGTGTATTCGTACCAGGTCGAATCGCGCTGGGTCCAGTATTCTGGAGCTTGCCAGGCGCGCGCGCTTGCCTCTCGCCAACCATCGGACAACCACAACGATGGTGTTCGATAACCGCCGTCCTCAATGAATGCTAGATATTCCTGGTTCGTTACCAAACGTTCGGCGAACTCGAAATCTTCCAACCACACACGATGCCTCGGCGTTTCGTTGTCAAAATAGAACGGCTCGTTTGATTCAGCCCCGATCATCACCAATCCACCGGTTACGGGCACGTACGACTGCGGGTGGTTCGGCGCGAGATTATTGTCAGCTCCAGGCTGATAGGCCGGGCGTAACGGGTTATGACCCAGAATAAATTTCAGGTCGGTAACGATTAGTTCTTGGTGTTGTTGCTCGTGATTTAGGCCCAGCATCGTTCGTGACGCCACGGGGTCGTTCGTCCCCTGTCCCGAATCGAGCAGCATGGTCATGGCGACATCAACATAACGTCGGTAATTGTGTATTTCGTCGAGGGTTGGCCGTGACAAATTGCCCCTTTCAGCCCGTGGATGCCTCGAACCAACGCCTTCGTAATACGAATTAAATAGCTCGGAGTATTGTTCGTCGAAGACTCGATAGTCGGCGAGATAGGGCCTCAGCAAGAATGTTTCAAAAAACCACGTCGTATGTGCGAGGTGCCATTTGGGCGGACTAACGTCGGCGATTGGCTGGACGCCATGATCATCAACGGAAAGCGGTCGACAAAGATCCTCCGTTTTCGATCTTACATATCGGTACGCATCGCTGAGTACCGCCACTCGTGGCGCAGCCGCTGACATCTATTCCCCCGATCAAGCACACCAGCATAGGTATGGGTTTCCTGTTTTGCAATTTGGCATGGGCCCTTGGATCAGGAAGCCACGGTTATTTGTCTCAAGCTCGAATAGATAAGCGCGATACGACTGGCTTCGAACGGTGGCTTTATGTAGCCGTAGTGGCGTGCTGCGGGATCGACAACGACGATATAGGGGGAGTGTTCGATTAAGTAACCGATCTCAGAACTAACCGTTTCTCCCCTTCGATAGCCTATCCCAAGCTGGAGCCCAAACGACTTCACCGCCGCCCCGCTGCCTATTAGTCCAACAAACGTTGGCGAAAAAGCCTTGACGTATGCCTTCATCGCGTCTTGGTCGTCTCGCTCAGGATCTACCGACACAAGTATTCCTTGAAAGCCCTCCGTCGCAACATCCCTCCTACTATCGGCGTCTATTAAACGTTCGGCTTGTCCAAGAATCGACATGGTGACAGGGCATATGTCAGGACATCGTGTGTACCCAAAAAAGATGAAAGACCAGCGCCCATCGAACCGTCTGACGTCGAAAGGATTGCCTG
>DCBA01000010.1:11422-15834 GCA_002313255.1 Gammaproteobacteria bacterium UBA1119
CAAACCAAGGGATTCAAGCTCCGCCACGGAAAGGTGCTTTGGGGTTTGCCCTAACCAAAGCATCCCTGCCACGGCAAGTAACAAGATCGAAATTAGTGTGACCGCGTTACGCATGCCATGAAACCGCGATCAACAGCTCGTCATTCAGGTCACCCCGGGTAGATAGTGGTCTACCAAGAGAGCCAGAAAGAGTAGCGTGAGGTAGGTAATGGAGTAACGAAACGTGCGGATGGGGGCGCTTTTTACTTGTTTCTTGAACAATGCTACGGCCCAGAAAACGAACACGGCGCCGAGCGCGAGCGCGGCTATCAAATATGGCCATCCGCTCATGCCAATGCTGAACGGGAGAACGCTACACACCAACAAGATCAGTGTGTAAAACAATATCTGCCGACGTGTATACGCCTCTCCATGGGTAATTGGCAACATGGGGACGTCCACCTGTTCATATTCTGCTTTCCGATCGAGTGCTAAGGCCCAAAAGTGTGGGGGCGTCCAGGCATAAATAATTAATACCAATAGCAATGCCCCTGGTTCAACGGTATTCGTGACAGCGGTCCAACCGAAAAGTGGCGGCGCGGCGCCAAACAAGCCGCCGATGACGATGTTCTGTGGCGTCGCTCGCTTCAAGTAAAGCGTGTAAACCAACCCGTAGCCAATCCAGGACGCCAGATTGAGGAGCGCGGTCAAGGGATTGACCAAGTAATAAAGGATTACAAAGCCAGCCGCTCCCGTGATGCCTGCAAACACGAGTCCTTGCGACGCCGATACGCGACCCGACGCGACCGGGCGATCTTGTGTTCTTGCCATCCGCAAATCGATTTGTGCATCTGCAATATGGTTTACGGCGGCTGCCGATGCAGCAACCAGGGCTATGCCCAGTAGGCCATACAAAATGATATTCGGAGAGACCGCTCCAGGAACCGAGAGAAACATACCGACGGTCGCACACATCAGCATCAGTAAAACGACACGCGGCTTACACATTTCAAGATAATCGCGCCACACGTGACGTACATTGTCGATCAACACATCACTCACTGGACTTGGGTCCTTTTATGAAAGTGGGAGTCCTCAGTCTGGCCCAGCGCAACATTAACGGTGAGCACCATCAGCAGTAACACAGCGCCACCGGCATTGTGTAATACCGCCACCCAAAGCGGTAGATCAAAAAGAATATTCGAAATGCCCAGAGTCCATTGCAACCCTAAGACACTACCGAGGGCCCAGCCGAATGGGCGAGAGCGAAGATGAAATACCAACAACCCAACGAACAATAGAACGATGACGGCGCCAAGGCGATGCGTCACCTGAATCGCGATACGGGCATCACTGTCTAACTGACCGCCTAGGTAGTTGGGCCCAATGGTTTGTGTGAAATCAAACCCGCGTTCAAAGTCCATCGAAGGTAAGAGCTCGCCATGACAAGCTGGGAAATCCGGGCACGCCAGCGCCGCGTAATTCGACGTCACCCACCCGCCAATGGCGATTTGCAAAATCACCGCGCCTAACGCGAATTGTGCCAATTTTCTTGGGACGGACATTGCGCCGATCGTCGGCCACAGCGCCGCGGCGTACCACCAAAGTAGGGACAAAGTTGCGAACCCCCCCAACAAGTGCGCCGTCACGACCTGCGGCCAAAGTTTAAGGGTTACCGTCCACGCCCCAAATGCCCCTTGCACGATTACCAGGGCGGTTAGCGCCAAAGGTATCGCAAGACGCCGGTTTTGAAACCAGGCTAAGCCAACTATACACAGAGAGAGCACGCCAAGGCCGGTGGCAAAATAACGATGCACCATTTCGGGCCACGCCTTGTCAGGTTCCACAGCAATTCCTGGGTATCGCGCTTCCGCCTGACGAATTTGCTCAACGGACTCAGGTACACCGAGCATTCCGTAACAACCCGGCCAGTCCGGGCACCCCAGCCCGGCGTCAACCAGGCGTGTATACGCACCCAGGACGACGACCACGCACGCAACCGCGACTGCGACGCAAACAAGTGCACGAAGTCGTCCCAGAGAATTCACGGCCTCGCCCTTGCCCCCTCCGACGACCGATGGCGTGTATCAACGAAGCGAACCCTTGGTCCGGATAGATTGCCGCTCATGCGACGTAACTCCCTAGATTAAGACCATCCCGGACTTTCAAACGCGTCGTCGAAGACGCTGCAACACTGGGTGAGTATCGGGCTCGTAACCCCGCCAGATGCGGAAAGCTTCTGCTGCTTGTTCAACCAACATACCCAAACCATCGGACGCGCCCGACGCAACCTTCCGTGCCCAGGCGACAAATGGTGTGTCGCCGTCTGAACGGTAGTAGAGATCGTAGCAGTATGCGTTTTGCAGTCTTCCTGCATCCACTATCGCTCCTTCACCATCGATTCCGGCGGAAGTCGCATTAATCACGATGTCCCATGCGCCATCGACCTTATCCAGTCCGGACCAACCTACCCCTTCAAACTCGTTGGCCAAATCGCGTGCCTTTTCCGGTGTGCGATTCGCAATCGTGACGGCTCGGACGGAACCTCGCAGCAATGGACCAAGAATTCCCCGAGCTGCGCCGCCCGCTCCTAGAATAAGCACGCGGGCATTGGTCGTAGGCCATCCTAGACGCTCCAAGTCACGTATAAGACCGACCCCATCTGTATTAAACCCCTCGAAGCCTTCTTTCGTTATGCGTATCGTGTTCACTGCTCCGGCCTCGCGACTGTAATCGTCACGGTGATCAACCCAAGCGCTCGCCCGCGACTTAAACGGCACCGTCACGTTTAAACCGCAACCGCCCGCGTCAAAGAACTCGACCAGCCGAGCCTCGAAACCATCGACGGACGCCTCTATGACCGTGTACACCAACGAGTCTCCTGACTGTTTCGCAAACGCTCGGTGAATTACCGGCGAGAGGCTGTGCGTTACTGGGTTGCCAATGACAGCGTACCGATCCAAGCTCACCGAAGAACCTCGCCTGTCGTAGCAACCCGTATTCGGCTCGGTCCTAGCGATGCGGAGGTGCTGCCAGGTAACACATAATCCACCAGACTCCCGAAGCCCTTCCCGACCTCGTCTTGGCGAGTCTTCGGTTCTTCGCCTGAACGATTCGCTGACGTTGAGACCAGTGGCCCGCCAAAACGGCGGGCCATCTCACGTGCTTGTTCGTGACCGGGCACGCGAACAGCCACCGTCCCACGCCCTCCCGTTATCCACGCCGGAAATCGGTGAGTCTCCATAATCCAGGTCTCTGGACCTGGCCAACTATTCACTACCTTCTCGCGTTGCTCCTCGTTCAAGCCTGCAAGCTCTGCCGAGAATTCTGCTGCCTGACCGCCAACCAGAATTAACCCATTTCGAATAGGTCGACGTTTCAGCTCGAGTATTCTTTTTACGCTCGCAAAGGAATAAGCGTCGCACGCCAGGCCCCAAACTCCTTCACAGGCGTGCGCAACAACTCCACCAGTCATTAGAATTGCTGTGGCACATTGAACTTCGTCGTCAATCATTCGCTGTCTAGCGATGCTTGAACCGAACGATTTTGTTCTGCCACCCTCTCCCGATTCTTTGAACGATCTTGCAACAACCGATCGGCGAGTGTCTCGTTCCCAAGCGCTAGGATCTGCGCAGCCATGTAGCCCGCATTCTTAGCGCCAGTTCGACCCACAGCGACCGTAGCCACAGGAATACCGGGCGGCATTTGCACCGTTGAAAGCAACGCATCAAATCCCGAAAGGGACCCCGCATCCATGGGCACGCCAATCACAGGTCGCGTCGTATGAGCGGCGACTGCACCGGCAAGATGAGCGGCCAATCCTGCTCCACAAATAAATACGTTACACCCCCGCGTCTCAGCGTCGCCAACGTATGCAGCCGTTTCGTGAGGTGTTCGGTGGGCGGAACTCACCCGAACTTCGAACTCTATACCCAATTCGCCGAGGACCTCCGTCGTGGACTCCATCACCGGCCAATCGGACTGGGATCCCATTAAAATCGCTACCCAGCTCATGTTTGCCTCCTACGTTCCGAAGCGCGCCGAATATACAGACCTCGTTGACTGGCGACAAATGAAGCTGGCTTCGAGGGCAGCAGACACGCTGTTCGTACAAATTTAACCCCAGTCGTTTCTAAATTCTCGTCTGACAACCCCTTAATGCATCTTCTCTGGTTATTTGCGCCGGTATGTCCGCGCTTACCTTTCAGGCAAAATTGCCTCTCATCGCAGCTCTTTGGCGAAATTCGCTAACCTATTTCAATGGCACAACTCAACATTCTCGAGTTCCCTGACCCGCGATTACGCCAGCGAGCGTCGCCCGTCGAGCGAGTAACTCCACGTGTTACTAAACTGATCGACGATATGCTCGAGACGATGTACGCCGCACCCGGCATTGGCCTGGCAGCATCGCAAGTCGATGTGCACAAGCGTAT
>DCBA01000010.1:16211-48045 GCA_002313255.1 Gammaproteobacteria bacterium UBA1119
ACGATTGAAGTGCTCGGGGGGTTACAACAGCGCGAAGAAGGTTGTCTCTCGGTTCCCGGTTTCTTTGAGCAAGTTGAACGCGCCGATCGAATTCGGGTTTCAGCCCTCGACAAACTGGGCAATGCTCAAGAATTTGACGCCGACGGGCTACTTTCTGTCTGTATTCAGCACGAGTGTGACCATCTCGAAGGCCGCCTTTTCGTCGACTACTTGACCGCTCTGAAGCGCAGTCACATTCGCAATAAACTCGCCAAACGAACGCGAGCTTAAGCCGATGAGACTGGGGTTCGCGGGCACGCCAGAATTTGCCGCCATCATACTTCGCGAATTAATTAAGACCTCTCACGACGTCGTGCGAATACTCACCCAGCCCGCTCGCCCCACCGGGAGAGGGCGTAAGTCCCTTTCAAGTGCAGTCCAGCAAGAGGCTGACCGCCACGGCATTGTTTGCATTACGCCTACCAATTTGAGGGGTCGCGAAGACTTGGTTGCGGACCTCGACCTCCTCGTCGTCGCCGCCTACGGAATGATTCTTCCTCCTGAAATATTCCGCGGGCCGCAATTTGCTAGCTTGAATGTCCATGCCTCGCTACTACCCCGATGGCGTGGTGCTGCACCTATCGAGAGATCGATCATGGCCGGCGACAGCGAAACCGGGGTATCTATCATGCAAATCGAGAAAACATTAGACGCAGGACCACTTTTTGCTTTCGCTCATCACCAATTAAGCGGCGACGAAACGGGCGCCTCTCTCTCTAAGACGCTGGCCAAGATCGGGAGTGCCTCCCTAATCGAAGTGCTTAGAGATTGGAGCGACCTCCCGAAACCTTCGCCCCAAGATCACCAACAGGCCACCTACGCCCACAAACTGACACCCGCCGACTCTCTCATTTCTTGGGCGACCCCCGCAGTCGATATCGAACGTATTGTTCGAGCCCTGTCTGATCGTAGCGCCGCGTACGCTAGGCTAGGGGAGAACCGGATACGCATCTTGAAGGTAAAGGTTCTAGAAGGTTCGGCCAACCCCGGCGAACTAGTCAAAACGGGCGAAGGGTTAGCCATCGGGTGCGCTGATGGTCTTCTATTGCTAAACACAGTCCAATTGAATCGAGGTCAAGGCAAGCCGATGTCAGCTGATGAAGCAGCCAACGGTCACGCTGATTTATTTTCTACAGGAATCCATTACGATGTCGTCGGTTGATCCGCGAGTTGCGGCAGCGCGTTCCATCAGCGCCGTATCCGCCGGTAAGTCGCTCGAACGAGCACTAGGCGCCTATCGCGATCATCCAGAACGGGGTCTTATATTCGAGCTTTGCTACGGCGTGATTCGTCACTGGTTTTCATTGTCGGAACAGCTCGATTCGCGACTAAAAACGCCCCTTCGCAAAAAAGATCTCGACCTGTATTGCTTAATACTGGTCGGTAATTACCAACTACAAAACTCTGCGATCGCGGACCATGCCGCTGTAAACCTTACCGTTGAAGCTGCCCGACATCTGGGCAAGCACTGGGCATGTGGACTCGTGAACGCGATTTTAAGGACACCGAGGGAATCGGTCGATCAAAGCGACGAGGCACGCTTTGAAGCACCCTCTTGGTTAATCCAATCGATCCAACGCCACTACCCCGACTCGGCGGAAAAAATTCTTCGAGTCAACAACACCCGGGCCCCTATGACTTTACGGGTGAATAGAAATCGACAAACGACAGAGTCACTAGCCCAAATTCTTCTCAACGAAGGCATACCTACGGTTCCCGGCAGCCTGACAAACGCCTTGTCGCTGGTGACTCCGCAAGCCGTAAATACGATCCCAGGATACAGCGAAGGATGGTTTACGGTTCAAGACGAAGCATCCCAACGTGCCGTACACTTGTTAGAGCTGCAACCTACAACTCGAGTGCTTGACGCATGCGCGGCACCAGGGATAAAGGCCTTGCAACTCCTAGAAACATGCGACGACATCCATTTGACTGCCATCGATATCGACTCGACGCGGGGCTCCTACGGCACAAATGAGTCGCTTCGGCTCGGCCTTCCATTTGAGCTTCGTGTTGGCGATGCAACTCGCCGGGATTGGTGGGACGGTGAATTATTCGACTCGATTCTTATCGATGCTCCTTGCACCGGTACCGGCACGCTCCGGAGAAAACCGGATATCAAGGTGCATCGGACCCTTGAGGACGTTGTCGTTTTACAGCGCAAACAACAAGACCTACTCACCAACCTCTGGCACATGTTGGCTTCTGGGGGTACCCTGTTATACAGCACTTGTTCGATCCTGCCGGACGAAAACGATTCAGTGATTCACAACTTTCTGGATCAAACCACCAACGCGGCGGCGGTACCCATCGACGCCGATTGGGGCCACGCGACGCTCTTTGGCCGTCAATGTTTACCCACAGAACGAGGCCCCGACGGCTTTTTTTATTCGCGAATAACCAAGCTGCAGTGATCGCATCATGAAAATCTTAATTCTAGGCGCCGGCAAGGTCGGGGGAACCCTTGCGGAACATCTCGCTGGCGAGTCGTTTGACGTTACCGTCGTCGATCTTGACGAACACCGCTTGCGTGAACTGCGCGACCGCCTCGACATACGCACCGTGTACGGTCATGCATCGCGGCCCGATATCCTCCAACAGGCAGACGCGGATGATGCCGATATGCTGATTGCGGTGACTGGGAGCGACGAAGTCAATATGGTCGCCTGTCAGGTGAGCTACTCGCTATTCAAAACGCCAATGAAAATTGCTCGAATTCGAGCGTCGGCGTATCTGACGGGGTCCGATTTTTTTACTCAAGATCACATGCCGATCGACGTGCTGATCAATCCCGAGCAAGTGGTCACTGACCAAATCAAGCAACTATTGCAGCACCCCGGCGCTTTGCAGGTGCTCGACTTCGCCGATGGACGGGTGCAGCTCGCAGCAATGCGCGCATATCCCGATGGCCGACTGGTCGGTCAGCAAATCATTGCCTTGCGCGACCACATCCCAAATGTCGAAACGCGAGTCGCGGCGATTTTTCGACGTGGCCAGCCTATTACACCCCGTTGGGACACTATCGTGGAGGCTGAGGATGAAGTTTTCTTTGTTGCCGCCGCTGAAAATATAAGCGCTGTCATGGAAGAATTCCGACACGTCGAAAAGCCCTTCAAACGAGTCATGATCGCAGGGGGTGGAAACATCGGCGAGTCATTGGCCCGGTCCATTGAATCCTCTTTTTCCGTGAAGGTGCTTGAATTTAGCGCGGAACGTGCCGACGCCGCGGCACAAAGGCTTGATTCGAGCGTCGTAATTCTTGGCGACGCAACAGATCGAGATCTTCTGATTCAGGAAAACATAGAGCGCACTGACGCGTTCTGCGCAGTGACTAATGACGATGAAGTTAACATCATGTCGTCGATGATGGCAAAACAGCTGGGCGTCCGTCAGGTGATGACGCTTATCGGTAAACCCGCATACGTGGACCTGATGCATGAAGGTTCAATCGACGTAGCAATATCTCCCCAGTTAGCCACCACGAGTACGATTCTCACGCACGTTCGTCGCGCGGACGTGGCCCGGGTTCACAGTCTACGTCGGGGAGCGGCAGAAGCCATGGAAGCCGTCGTGCATGGCAACGACCGCAGCAGCAAAGTGGTGGGCCGCAGGCTGATTGATCTAGGACTTCCAGAAGGCACAACGATAGGAGCGCTGGTCCGTAACAATAAGGTCCTAATCGCCCACGATGAGTTACAAATAGAGTCCGAGGACCACGTCATATTGTTTCTCACCGACAAAACGCGAATAGGTGCCGTGGAGCGCCTGTTCCAGGTTAATTTCAACTTTTTCTGATATGCACCTAAACGTCATTCTTGGTGTCACGGGCACATTACTGATGCTTTTCAGTTTGACGCTGCTGATGCCAATTCTTGTTGCGGTGATTTATGCAGAAAACACCATCAACACGTTCTCCATGGCGTTTGCGATCACGTTGGGCGTCGGGTTTGTGCTCTGGTGGTTGAAGCGTGACGGCGTCGAGCTGCGCAGCCGAGAAGGCTTCCTGGTGACCGTGCTTGCTTACCTAGGGCTCGGCTTATTTGGTGCGCTTCCTCTTTCGCCACTACTTGGTTCAAGCATCACCGAGAATTTTACCGATGCAGCCTTCGAGTCTTTTTCCGGAATTACAACCACGGGCGCAACGGTCCTAACAGGGCTCGACGCGCTGCCCCGATCTGTTCTCTTCTATCGAGCCCAACTCCAGTGGCTCGGCGGGATGGGGATTATCGTTCTCGCCGTGGCAATCCTGCCCATGCTCGGCATCGGCGGTATGCAACTCTATCGGGCAGAAACCCCAGGGCCAGTTAAAGACACCAAGCTGAAACCACGCATCACTGAAACCGCCAAGTCCCTTTGGTACATTTATCTCGGCATTACTGTGGCTTGCGCTGTTGCTTACTGCGTAGCCGGCATGGACGTGTTCGACGCCATTTGTCATGCCTTTTCAACCGTTGCAATCGGTGGTTTCTCGACACACGACGCTAGCCTTGGCTTCTTTGATAGCCCAGCTATCGAAGGCGTTGCCATCTTTTTCATGGTGCTCGCGGGCATTAACTTTTCCCTGCACTTCGGTGTGCTCCAGCAACGGCGTCTAACGCCTTATATTCGCGACATTGAGGTTCGACTATATCTTGTAATACTAGTTGTCGTGGCGCTCGTCGCCACGTGGATACTTGATGCATATCCTGAGGCCTCCACAAGACCAGTGCGAGACGCCTTATTTCAAGCAGTTTCGATTGCTACAACGACAGGATTCACGACCGCAAACTTCAGTACTTGGCCATCCGTTATTCCGTTTCTTCTGTTATTCGCCGCCTTTGCCGGAGGGTGCGCCGGTTCCACGGCGGGCGGTATAAAAATATACCGCGTCCTTTTGATATTCAGACAAGGCCTCCGCGAGATGCGTCGCCTGGTGCATCCCAACGGCATTTTCCATATCAAAATGGGCCATCAGTTGGTACCGGATCGAGTCGTTGACGCCGTCTGGGGCTTTTTCGGTGTTTATTTGATAGTTTTCTTGGGATTGCTATGTTCGCTGCTTGCGATATCTGATTTGGATTTTGTTAGCGCTTTCTCAGCAATTGGTGCTTGCTTAAATAATTTGGGTCCCGGGCTAGGTGATGTAGCGCATAGCTATCAAGCGCTTTCGGCATCCGGCAAGTGGCTACTCGTGATTGGAATGCTCCTTGGCCGACTCGAAATATTCACCCTTCTCGTCCTTTTGACCCCCGATTACTGGCGAAGCTGATCTCTGAATGGCGGAAACACGAAACAAGATGATCATTCACCATGCCAGCGCTTTGCATAAAGGCATAACAAATCGAGGGGCCAACGAACGCAAATCCCATTTTCTTCAGTGCGTTCGACATTTTTATCGATTGATCCGTTGTCCCGGGTACTTCAGATCCTTTGCGCCAACTATTTTGCAGCGGTGTGTTCTGAACAAAGGACCAAAAAAAATGTGCGGGTTCCATCATCTCATTGAATAACCGCGCATTAGTAACCATCGCATTGAGTTTGCCACGGTGGCGTATCAATCCGCTGTCCTCTAACCACCCGGACTGCTCTATATCAACCACCTTCGCAAGCGACATGGGGTCAAAACCAAGAAACGCGCGTCGCATGCGATCGCGCTTATTCAGGACCGTCAACCAGCTGAGTCCCGCCTGCATACTTTCTAGCGTCAATCGCTCAAAAAGTGACCGCGGATCGTACGTCGGAACGCCCCACTCGGTATCGTGATAATGGGTGCAGACGACGCTCGAATTAGCCCACCCACATCTCAATCGTGTTTCCAAAGCACATACCCCCTTCACCGCCTCTAATGTATTTTGACCGAAACCGAACCATCCCTTAGATTGCCGACAGCCCACAACGGTTAGAAATTTTGGTCTTCATCTCATTTGTACGCGCAACGAAACGGGCCCTGGTCATCGAAGCTTCTGTGAGACCGACATCGTGACTGCGTTACGCTCATTCCTATTCTATTGCGGCTTTATCCCGATCACGGTCGTATGGGGAGCGTTGTCTGTTCTGATCGGCTGGTCCCTTCCGTTTCGACACCGCTACCACTTCATAATCGTCTGCTGGACGAAATTATCGCTTTGGTGGCTCCGAGTCACTTGCAAGATCAATCACGTGATTGTTGGAAAAGAGCACTTACGTCACGGTCCCTGTGTGTTGCTCGTGAAACATCAAAGCACTTGGGAGACTCTTTTCATCCAAACCCTAGTTGGTCCACAGACAACGCTCATCAAAAAAGAGCTGCTCTGGATTCCGTTCTTTGGTTGGGCGTTTGCACTACTAAGGCCCATCGCTATTGATCGCAACCGCCCGCGCGATGCGTTGCGTCAATTAATCGATCGGGGGAGCGCACGTCTCGACGAAGGCATATGGGTGACCCTATTCCCCGAGGGGACGCGATTGGCCGCTGGCATGAAAGCACCCCTGCAGCGCGGGGGCGCTGCCCTGGCATCTGCAAGTGGGAAACCCGTGATCGTGGTCGCCCATAATGCTGGTCATTGCTGGCCCGCTCATTCATTTAAAAAGCATGCGGGGACGATTCAGGTCCGGATCAGTAGTCCAATTGCAAGCCATGACAAAAAACCGAAGGAAATCAATAGGTTAGCGGAAGAGTGGCTGGATCTAACGATGCGGGAACTCGACGTCTAGATATCCAAATTTGCAACCGAAAGAGCATTGGTCTCGATAAATTCACGACGCGGTTCAACCTGATTGCCCATCAGCGTCGTAAAAATATGATCCGCAGCGATCGCATCCTGTATCCTTACCCGCAGCATACTCCGCGTTTCTGGATCCATCGTGGTGTCCGCAAGTTGATCCGGATTCATTTCTCCAAGACCCTTATAACGCTGTATAGCTGTACCCCGCCTCGCTTCGGAAAGAATCCACTCTAACCCTTCGCCGAAACTCTTTATCTCCTTGGTTCGTTCGCCCCGTTCGATGTACGCCCCCTCCTCAACCAACCCCTCAAGCTCCGAGGCCACGGCTCGTATGCGCGCATAATCGCGGGAATTAAAAAAGCCAGCATCAAGTACCGTGGTTCGCTCTACCGTATGTTGGATTTGCGTAATCTCCACGCTGTAGCTACCACGATTGTGGTCGTACGTTGTCGCCACCTGAATTTCTATATCATCCGCCGCTATCGCGTCACTTAACGTTTTACACCACACCCCCATCGCCGCCTCGTCGCGGAGCATGACACTATCCACCGTCACCACCCGTGTAAGGGCTTCCGTGACCAACACGGGATACGACCTGCTGATGTCTCGCAAACGGTTCAAAAGCTCCACATACCGACCCGCCAGGGATTCCAGCAATTCTGTCTCCATAGCGGGGGATTTGACGTTCGTATGTAACGCCGTTCCATCCAGCGCGACTCGTAGGAAATGCTCGTCTAGCTCTAATTCGTCTTTGATATATCGCTCCCGTCGGCCCCTCTTCACTTTAAATAGAGGTGGCTGGGCAATCAAAATGTGACCATTTTCGATCAATTCCCGCATTTGGCGAAAGAAAAATGTAAGCAGCAGCGTCCGAATATGTGACCCATCGATATCAGCGTCCGTCATGATAATCACACGGTGATAACGCAACTTAGAGATATCGAACTCCACGCGCCCGATTCCGCAACCTAACGCAGTTACTAATGCGCCGATCTCTGCGTGAGAAAGCATTTTGTCCCAGCGCGACTTTTCCACGTTAAGGATCTTGCCTCGTAGAGGTAAAATAGCCTGGGTCTGACGATCCCGACCGCTTTTCGCCGACCCTCCCGCGGAATCCCCCTCCACAAGAAAAATTTCCGATAATGTAGGGTCCTTTTCATGACAATCCGCAAGCTTCCCCGGCAACCCCGCTATGTCTAGGGCCCCTTTCCGCCGTGTCAATTCCCTCGCTTTCCTCGCGGCCTCACGCGCTCTAGCGGCATCAATCATTTTCGACACTAATATTTTAGCGTCTTGGGGATGTTCGTTAAGGTAAGCGCCAAAGAACTTGCCAAGCTCTTGTTCAACTGCCGTTTTCACCTCGCTGGATACCAATTTATCCTTAGTCTGTGACGAGAATTTTGGGTCAGGCATTTTCACGGAAACAACGGCAGTGAGTCCCTCCCTAGCGTCATCCCCTGAAGTTTGAACATCCGCTTTTTTCGATAGCCCCTCGCGCTCAATATATGAGTTTAAGGTTCGTGTCAGAGCTGCCCTAAATCCCGCCATGTGGGCTCCGCCGTCCCCTTGCGGAATATTGTTTGTGTACGCGTAGACTTGCTCCTGATATCCGTCATTCCATTGCATTGCAACCTCAACCGTAACATCGTCGTCACGCGTCGAGGCACAATGAAAGACGTCGTTCAGAGGCTGTTTGTTGAGATTCAGGAACGCCACGAACTCTTGTAGGCCGCCGAGGTACCTGAATTCGTCGCTCTTGCCGCTGCGCTCATCTTTCACCCGAATTAGTACACCCGAATTCAAGAACGCCAGCTCGCGAAGGCGGCGCGACAGCACATCGTAATTAAAGTCGATATTGGTAAAAGTATTGGGAGATGGCTCGAAATAGCACTCCGTCCCTGTTTCCTCTGATTCTCCTATCGCGGCGACCGGCGCCTCCGGGACGCCGTGGTGATACACCTGTTCAAATACCTGACCCTCCCTTCGAATCGTCAACCGAAAAACATCCGAAAGCGCGTTAACGACAGACACCCCAACGCCATGCAAGCCACCGGATACTTTGTAGCTGTTATCGTCAAATTTACCGCCCGCATGTAGTGTCGTCATGATCACTTCTGCTGCAGAAACACCCTCTTCAGCATGAATATCGACCGGAATCCCGCGACCATTGTCCTTCACCGAAACAGCATTTCCGACGTGTATCGTTACGTCGACGGCATCGCAATGCCCCGCCAAAGCCTCATCGATCGCATTGTCCACCAGCTCTTGAACCATATGGTGTAACCCGGTGCCATCTTCGGTGTCGCCGATGTACATCCCCGGCCGTTTTCTCACTGCATCCAGCCCCTTTAGTACCTTAATGCTTCCGGAATCGTAGGTATTTTCTGCCATATTTACGTTTTATCCCTAGTTTTGATCTGTCGGTTCGATGCGTCCATGTTCCACGTGAAACATCGCTGCACGAGTGATCGGGTACCCGCCCAAAAGCCAATCCGAGTTGGTGGTGGTTGCCAAGATCTGATAATTCTGGTCCTTCAACATCCCGAAAAAGCGATCTCTATGCTCTTCATCCAATTCCGCGCCTGCATCGTCGATGAGAAATAGCGATGGCTTCTCCATCGCTGACGACAGGTGTTGTGCCTGAACTAATTTCATCGCACTGGCCACCACTTTCCCCTGTCCTCGGGAAAGCACCTGCGCCGCAGGCTGAGGCGCCGTTTGTGTGGATTTCGGGACGATTTCTATCCGGATATCCGCCCTATGGGGACCCGCCTGCGTAGACTTTAATTTTACATCCCGGGGCGCGTGTTGTCTCATTTCATTTGATAACGAATCCCCCCTCCAACCCGGCTCATGGCGCAACGCAATATTTAATTTAGGGCTCAGCGTCTCCAAAGTACCGCTGAGCTGAGTGTTTATTAGATCTACATAGTATTGACGCATCACCGTGACACGCTCACCAAGCCCACCAGCCTGCTCGCCCCATAACCCAATGGCCTCCCGATCACCGGCCCGAATCGCGCTATTACGTTGCCGAATCGCGCGCAAATAGTCGCGCAGCGTGACAAGATATTCCTGTTTCACGTGAAACGTCCCCCAATCAAGCCATTGCCTTCGGAACGAAGGTGGCCCAAAAACAAGGGCCGCAAGGTCTGGGAGCAACACTTGTACAGGGAGAAGGGCCGCAACCTCCGACGCATTCGTCACCGCGACCCCATCTCGACGCAATCGCGTGTTTTTTGCCCGGTCTTTGGTCAGTCCAATTTTGGACTCGCCCCGCGTCGGATCTCGTATTTCAGCCCGAATTGTCAGGCCATTGCTGCCATTTCTTATGATGGTTTCGATGGAACGCGTCCGAAACGACCGGCCTCGAAGTAGTAGATGCACGGCTTCTAAAAGCGCTGTCTTGCCAGCCCCATTCGCCCCCGACAATATATTGAGCCCCGGGCACAGGTCGATGCCAGCGGCCTCTATATTTCGTACGTTTTCTACCTCGACTCGCTCGAGGATCATCTCGAAACGCTATAACCGCATAGGCATAACGACATAAAGTGAATCATCCACACCCGGGGCTTCAATGAGCGCACTGCTGTTTGCATCTGCTACCGACAGTCGTACCGATTCAGTTTCAATCACGCCCAACACATCCTGCAAGTAGGCTACATTAAACCCTATCTCGAGTGCGTCGCCGTCGTATTCAATAGCAACAATCTCTTCTGCCTCTTCTTGCTCAGGATTATTGGCTTCGATTTTCATTTGATCCCTTTCCAGGGAGAGCCTTACGCAACGGTACTTTTCATTCGATAAAATGGCCGCGCGCTGGAACGCATGTCGCAGCGTTTCGCGATCGCCCAACAGTGTTCGTCCGGTCTCCCGAGGTATTACCGTTTCGTAATCTGGAAACTTCCCATCGACCAACTTAGTCGTCAACGTATACGCGCCTTGTTTTACAGTGAGATGGTTGCGCCCCAGGGACAGTTCGACATCGGCACTCGAGTCATTAAGTAATCGACCAAGCTCGATAACACCCTTCCTTGGCACTATCACTTGAACGCGATCCACCCCGGCCACGTTCTGTTCTACGGTACACATCGCCATGCGGTGCCCATCCGTGGCAACCGCTCTCACGTGTCCGCTGGTAATTTCTAACAACATGCCGTTAAGGAAGTACCGCACATCCTGCTGAGCCATCGCGAAACTCGTTTTGTCGAGGAGTCTCTGCAGGTCTGCCAACGGTAAAGAAACATTAACGTCCGCATCCTGACTCGCCACATCAGGGAATTCGTCCACCGGCAGTGTCGCCAAAGCGAACCGACTTCTTCCCGACCGAACGATCGTTTGAGACCCTTCGAGCGCCACCGAAATCTGCGCACCCTCGACCAAAGATCGCCAAATATCCGCAAGTTTGCGCGCCGGTATTGTCGCAGACCCCTCCTGCTCCACATCGATGCCATCGACCGAGGCGACCAATTGAACCTCGAGATCGGTTCCGGTAATTGAAACAACGCCATCCGCTGCTCGAACCAGCAGGTTCGAAAGCACTGGGAGTGTTTGACGACGCTCAACCACGCCTGTCACGAGTTGTAACGGGCGTAGCAAAATTTCTCGATCGGCGGTGAATTTCATCGCAAATTCGACCTTTACCTGTTCAGCAGCCTAGACAAGTTCCTATAGTCCTCCGCGAGATCGGCATTGGTTTCTTTTAGTTCATCGATTTTTCGACACGCGTGAATAACCGTCGTGTGATCTCGACCGCCGAAAAAATCCCCCAGTTCCGGCAACGAATGCTGTGTCAGCTCTTTGGCTAAACTCATCGCCATTTGGCGAGGTCGCGCCACCGTGCGGTTGCGACGCTTACTCAACATATCGCCGTGCTTAATGTTGTAATACTCGGCCACTATTCGCTGAATATTGTCCACGCTAACTTGCCGATCTTGTATAGCAATTAGATCCCGTAACGACCTACGAACATGCTCGACCGTAATTTGATGGCCGCCGAAGCGCGCGCTCGCCAAAACGCGGCGCAACGCACCTTCGAGCTCACGTACGTTACTTCTGATCCTCTCGGCCATATAAAACGCAACGTCGGAATCCAAAGTGATTCCCTCCGCTTCGGCTTTTTTCAGAAGGATGGCCACGCGCGTTTCTAGATCTGGGGCCTCGACTTCGACCGTAAGCCCATAAACGAACCTCGACTTAAGACGCTCTTCGAGCCCCTGAATTTCGCTTGGATAACGGTCACAAGTGAAAACCATTTGGTTCCCCCGCTCGTATAACGCGTTAAATACATGAAAGAACTCTTCTTGAGATCTCATCTTTTTAGCAAAAAATTGTATGTCGTCAATCAGGAGCGCATCGACGGAACGATAGTGGTGCATAAAATCTTGCATCGTCCCCGTCTGCAATGCTTTCACCATATCTTGAACAAAACGCTGAGAATGCAGGTACACGACCCTGGACTGCGGTGTTTTCATCAGAATTTCATTACCTACCGCATGCATTAGATGTGTCTTGCCTAAACCAACGCCCCCGTAAAGTAGCAACGGATTGTACGACTGGCCCGCGTTCTCGGACACCTGAACGGCCGCCGCGCGCGCCAGCTCATTTGAACTTCCCTCAACGAATGTTTCGAAACGAAATGTTCCAATGAGGCCGCCCGAAGCGCGGTTGTCTCGGGCTTCGCCGCGCGCAGGAATGCCCGCCAAGCGATCTCGACTCCCAACGCCAAGATCAACGCTCAGCGGGCTAGCAGGATCTCCCAGATCATTGATAAGCTCTTCAATTCGCTCGAGAAATTTTGCTTCTACCTTATCGCGAACGTAGGGATTTGGCGCAAGCAGTCGTAAACACGATTCGTCCATACGCACTTGCAGCGGTCGTATCCACGTATTGAATTGCTGGGAGGAAAATTCATCCTGTAGCCTCTCTAAACACTTCTCCCAAACCAATAGACCCACTTTGTTTTCGCCCCCCCTGACGATCGAAATCATTGATTCTTAGACGTGGCCGCTCGTCACATTCTAATGACTATCCCAAGTTCATAGCTATTCATGTCGTAACGAAATGTGACCCTTTTCTATTTTTATTTGAAATATCAATGGGGTGGGTGTATTTCGGTCAGATACCTTTTTACCAATTCCTGATGGTCGATGTGAGTAACTTGTGCACAGCCTTGCGAACAAGTTGTGGATAAGTTTATGGGCTATTTTCGTCCCCCGCCTGCGCACGCCAATACCAGCGTTTATCCACATCTTTAGCCGCCGCTCATCGCATGATTCCATCTGCATCACGACACGTTATGCACAGGCGCAGCGGGGACCAAGCAACAACAACAACAATCTTTATATATATCTTATAAATTGACACTTTCAGGTCGTCCTCACTAGAATCGCCCCCTTCCGTGGTATCAGATCGCAACTCATGAAACGAACGTATCAGCCGAGTGTAATTAAGCGCAAGAGAACTCACGGATTTCGTCATCGAATGTCCACCAAGGCGGGCCGTAAAGTAATAAACTCGCGGCGTGCAAAAGGACGTAAAAAACTGGCAGTCTAGATCTAAACCACTGCGTTTTGGATATGGGCGCGCCCTGCGGCTCACGCAAAGGCATCAATTCAATCGGGTTTTTCGGCAGGCCAGTGTACGACGGACATACCCATCGTTGCGGTTGTTTGCATCGCCGAATGAGGGGACGACACCGAGGCTTGGTATTGTAGTGGGTAAGCGAGCAATACGTCGCGCGGTTGATCGCAACCGGCTAAAGCGAGCGATCCGGGAGTCATTTCGTAATGCACAGCACCGATTGCCATCGATGGACATTGTCATCCAAGCGACGCAGGGAAAAGATGATAAAAACAATTCCACCGAGGTGGAACATGCACTGGCGCAATTATGGAAAGGACTTGAGGGTGACGCGTGATCCGAAACTAAAACAGTTACCGAGGCGGCTAGCGTTGGCGTTAATTCGGTTCTATCGGTTTTGGATCAGCCCGATGCTTGGCCCACACTGCCGGTTCGAACCGACTTGTTCCCAATACGCTGTGACGGCCATCGAGAACCACGGCGCCGTTCTTGGTTTTTGGTTGACGCTGAAACGTCTGGGGAAATGCCACCCGTTTCACCCAGGTGGCGTCGATCCCGTTCCCCCAAGCCCTGATCGCTCGGCCAACGCGCCTGTAGATCAACGCGAAGTCGTTCGTTGAACCCCTCTGAAATCATACGCTGGTCGTTACTGGCGGGATTGGCCGTTGTCGGGTACCTATTGATCCGGGCTTGGACGGCTGATCACGCTGAGGTTATGCCGGTGAGCGAACCGCGGGCCCCGTTGCCAAGCACGGAAAGATTTGTGGCGCCCGAGATCGCTTCCGAGCACGTGGGCGACACGGATGTCCCAGATTCCAGTCTAGTGAGTCGCGACCGATCCGCGGCAACGGCCGCGGCGGCATTGATTACCGAGCGACTCATACATGTCGAAACCCCCCTTCAACACGTTTGGATTGACCCGGTGGGCGGAGATATCGCGGGATTGCAACTTCCAAAATATG
Organism: Gammaproteobacteria bacterium UBA1119; assembly: GCA_002313255.1. Classification (GTDB taxonomy): domain Bacteria; phylum Pseudomonadota; class Gammaproteobacteria; order Pseudomonadales; family Azotimanducaceae; genus UBA11889. The sequence goes on from DCBA01000010.1 coordinate 30,478, forward strand.
CCGTGAGCCTCGAACAGCCCGAGGTGCCGCTAACGCTTCTGGATCGCAGCGTGGAAAGCACTTACGTGGCGCAGAGTGGCTTGTTGGGCCGTGATGGGCCCGATGGCCGCAATGAGGCGCGCCCGAAGTTTAGGACGGATCGATATTCGTACGTTTTGCGCGAAGGGCAGAGACCAATGGAGGTCGTGCTGCATTATGAGCAAGGTGAAACCACGATCCGCAAAATTTACCGATTCCGCCCCGACGAATATCTCATCGATCTCGTCTACGAGATAGACAATCGCAGCAACGACGACTTTGTCTCCGCGCTGTGGGTTCAACTGAAAAGGGATGGGAAACCAGCCAATACGCAAACTGCCAGCAATTGGGGGCCGAGGTCGTTTCTCGGGGTGGCGCTAACGACGGACGAAACGAATTACGAGAAGATGACCTTTGAAGATCTCGACGACGATTCCCTGCGAGAAACCAAAGAGGGTGGTTGGATAGCAATCATTCAGCGCTATTTTCTCGCCGCCTGGGTGCCCCAGACAGATCGGCAGAATAGCTATTTCGCGGAGCCCATGGGCCCAGGGATGTATCGCGCGGGTTTCGTCGGCCCCGAAATTGGAATAGCGCCCAACGCGTTTGGCACGTTTGAGGCACAACTCTATGCGGGGCCAAAAAACCAAAAGAAATTGGGCTTAATTGCGCCCCACCTTGAGCGAGCGCTCGACTATGGATGGCTTTGGTTTTTGTCGGAGCCGCTTTTTAGTTTCGTTGTTTGGATCTTTGGCTTGGTCGGAAATTGGGGGCTCGCGATCATTCTGCTGACGATCGTGGTCAAGCTCGCGCTGTTTCCGCTCATGGCCAGGAGCTATAAGTCCATGGCGAAGATGCGAAAGGTCGCGCCAAAACTCAAACGATTGCAGGAACGTTACGCCGACGACAAACAAAAACTCTCCCAGGAAATGATGGGGCTGTATAAGAAAGAGGGCGCAAATCCCCTTGGGGGTTGTTTGCCGATGCTAATGCAAATGCCCGTTTTCTTTGCTCTTTACTGGGTGCTCTATGAAAGTGTTGAGCTGAGGCATGCGCCATTTATTGGATGGATCGTGGACCTTTCCGCGATGGATCCATACTTCGTATTACCCATTCTGATGGGGGCGTCGCAGTACGGAATGCAAATGATGAATCCGCCCATGCCGGATCCGATGCAACAGCAAATGATGAAAATCATGCCGCTTTTCTTCTGTGTGATCATGGCCTTTTTTCCGGCGGGCCTTGTCCTCTATTGGGTCGTGAACAATCTCTTTTCCTTCGCACAGCAGTTTTACGCCACCAGGAAATACGGCACCTCGGCCCACACCTCGGGAACGACTTGATCGAGACCATTGGTGCGATCGCCACACCACCCGGTCGTGGCGGCATTGGGATCGTGCGGATATCTGGCCCCGACGCTCCGGCCGTTGCCGAGAGGATCTTGGGCCAATGCCCTCCACCACGAATCGCAACCCATGCGGTTTTTCGAGATGCTAACGGCGACTCGATCGACGAAGGCATCGCGATTTTTTACGCGGCCCCACGCTCCTATACAGGCGAGGATGTTCTCGAACTGCAGGGCCACGGGTCACCCATCGTCTTAGATTTTCTTTTGAACCTTGCCTTAAGCATGGGCGTACGCCTCGCGCGGCCGGGAGAATTTACCGAGCGCGCATTTTTGAATGATCGATTGGATCTGGCGCAGGCAGAATCGGTCGTCGATCTTATCAATAGTGCAAGCCAGCAGGCGGCTCGATCCGCGGCGCGTTCGCTCACGGGGGAATTTTCGAACGCGATCATGACAATTGATCAAGACGTTCTGAAGTTGCGGGTGTACGTCGAAGGAGCAATCGACTTTCCGGACGACGAAATCGACTTCTTGGCGGATCGCGATGTCGAAACAGCCGCCGCAGACATCGACCAGGCACTAACGAACATTCTGGAAAGGTCGGCGCAGGGTACGTCCTTGCACGAAGGCCTCGACTTGGTCATTGGAGGCGAGCCCAACGTGGGGAAGTCGAGCATATTAAACGCGCTGGTTGGGGACGAACGCGCGATCGTGACCGCGATTCCTGGGACAACGCGTGATCTGCTGGAAGCGGACCTCGTGATCGATGGGTTACCGATCCGAGTGCGGGATACCGCCGGCATTCGCGAGAGCACTGATGTTGTTGAACAAGAGGGGGTGGCCCGAGCGCGTGCCGCCCTCGGGGTGGCCGATGCAGTGATGTGGGTTGTGGATGATGGCGAAGCGACCCCCACCCTTCCGACGTTTGACGCGCCCACGCTGCTCGTCCGAAACAAATGCGATCTTACCGGCAGGGGGGCGGGGGGTATCGACGAACGAGACCTGCGACTCTCTGCGTTGACTGGGGCTGGTATCGATGAGCTCAAGAGCGCAATCAAGAACCTTGTCGGATTTGAGGGTGGTGAGGGAGCATTTCTAGGACGTCGACGGCACCTCCTGGCGCTGGAAGCCGCGCGGGCGTCGAATCAGGAAGCCTTAACCGAAATTAGGGCGGGACGTGCCGAGTTGGCCGCCGAGGCGCTGCGAGCCACACAGCACGCATTGGGCGAAATTGTTGGTGCGACCACGACCGACAAGCTGCTCGGTGAAATTTTCGCGGCGTTTTGTATTGGCAAATAGCGCGCTCGCCAAATCGCTCTGCAATGAAAAGAAAATCGGCTACGATACGCGCACCCGTCGGTAGAACCCCATGCAACATCCAGAAATATTTGACGTCATAGTTATTGGCGGCGGTCATGCGGGTACGGAAGCATCCCTCGCGTCCTCGCGCAGTGGCGCTTCGACCCTGCTGCTAACGCAGAGCATCGAAACGCTTGGTCAAATGTCATGCAATCCAGCGATCGGGGGTATTGGCAAGAGCCATCTAGTGAAAGAAATTGATGCGCTAGGTGGCGCGATGGCGGTTGCCACTGATCAAGCCGGCATCCAATTCAGAGTATTAAATGGCCGCAAAGGGCCCGCGGTCAGGGCCACGCGGGCCCAGGCGGATCGTGTCCTTTATCGCAATGCTATTCGACGTATCGTTGAATCGGCGCCAAATTTACGCGTCTTCCAACAAACGGTGGTGGATCTTGTCATCAATGATGGCGTCATTGCCGGGGTGGTGACTCAGATGGGTCTGACGTTTAAAGCCCCCGCGGTGGTCCTGACCACGGGAACTTTTTTGGGGGGACGTTTGTTTGTTGGCCAAGAAAGCCAGCCCGGTGGACGGGCTGGAGACGCGGCGTCGGGCCCGCTCGCAGAGAAACTTCGGGCGCTACCGTTTCGCGTCGATCGCCTTAAAACGGGAACGCCGCCGAGGATCGACGGCACGACCGTGGACTTTGGTCGAATGGAAGTACAACATGGCGACGAACCGCGCCCAACCATGTCATTTTTGTCCAGGCCGGACGATCACCCCCGCCAGACCTGTTGTCATATCACGTACACCAATTCGAAAACACATGAAATTATTCGTGCGGGGCTTGATCGTTCACCCATGTATTCCGGGGCCATTGAGGGGGTCGGGCCGCGGTACTGCCCATCGATCGAAGACAAGGTGGTCCGATTCGCGGAGCGAGACCAGCATCAAATTTTTGTGGAACCGGAAGGCCTTGATACGAATGAGTTGTACCCCAATGGCATTTCGACGAGTCTGCCCTTCGATGTGCAAATCGCTGCATTACACACAATTAAAGGGTTTGAACGAGCCCACATCACGCGACCGGGATACGCGGTTGAGTATGATTTTTTTGATCCGCGTGATCTCAACCACTCGCTCGAGACGAAAAGCGTTGAAGGCCTTTTTTTTGCGGGGCAAATCAATGGCACCACGGGTTACGAGGAAGCGGCAGCCCAGGGCCTTGTCGCCGGAGTCAATGCAGCGCGGAAGGTGGCGGGGCTTTCGTCTTGGACGCTCGCCAGGCACGACGCGTACATTGGCGTTTTGATTAGTGATCTTGTGACGTTGGGGACCAACGAGCCGTACCGGATGTTTACGAGTCGTGCGGAATATCGGCTGCGACTTCGTCAGGACAACGCGGACCAACGACTCACCGCCGTGGGTCGTGAGCTTGGAATCGTTGATGACAATCGGTGGAATCGATTCGAACGCAAGCGCGATGAATTGTGCCGACTTACATCGACCTTAGAGGCTGTCGTGGTTCGGGTGGGTTCGGATTATGCCGGGCGCATTAAACGTGCGACGGGAGAAGAGATTAGCAAGGACACGGCGCTGTTGAGTCTGTTGCGAAGGCCCAGCATCACGGCCGATGTGATAAGCGACGTTCTAGGTCCTGATGTCTCAATAGAGCTACTTCAACAGGTCGAAACCGAAGCGAAATACGATGGCTATATCCGGCGCCAAGACGAGTCAATCGAACGGGCAAAGAAGCAGCAGCGGTTAGCGCTTCCCGATACCTTTGACTATGGTGCCGTTGAAGGTTTGTCGAATGAACTAAAAGAAAAACTTTCACACGCGAAACCGACAACCCTGGCCAATGCCTCCCATATTCCCGGAATGACCCCGGCGGCAATGTCGCTGTTGGCAGTTCATGCCAAGCGGCAGCAACGGACGACCGCCGCGTAACGCTTGCGAACCCCGACACTAGAGAAACTAACGTCACTGGGCTTAAGCCCCGTCCAATGCGAAACTCTCGAGGGATATTTGTCTTTGGTTCGGCGTTGGAATGAGGCTTGCGGCCTGGTGTCCAGAGGTGACGTCGAGCGTCTGGAGGAAAGGCACCTTTTGGACAGCATGTCGCTTCTCTCCTTGCTGGAGGGTCGGCCGCGGCTGCTCGACATTGGCTCGGGCGGCGGCTTTCCCGGGATGGTTCTTGCGATGGGGCGCCCTGAAATGGACGTGGTGTTGGTCGAACGCAGCCAAAAGAAGGCGCGATTTCTCCAGCAAGTGGTCTACGAGCTGGGAATTACCGGCGTCGAGGTCGTTGCGCAGGATATACGGAGTTATGAGCCAGAGAATTTGTTTGGTACGGTAACGGCCAGGGCGGTCGCGAATCCGATCAAGGCTTGGTCGCTGGCCCGGCCGTTCCTCAACAGAGGCGGACGCTTCCTACTGCAGACTACGAACCCCATATCAAATCCTCTTGAGGGCAGCGAGCTTTGCGAAACGCGGCCGGGAATCGTAGGCTGGATTTCTGTGTTGGAAGCGAAGAACCGAGCATGACGCGAACCATCGCGGTCGCCAATCAGAAAGGAGGGGTCGGCAAAACCACGACAAGCGTCAACTTAGCGGCGTCGCTTCAAAAGACGGGCGCGCGGACGTTGCTAGTGGACATGGACCCCCAGGGGAATGCCACCATGGGTTGCGGGGTCGACAAACACCAACTCGAGTACAGCAATTATCACTGGTTACTAGGCGAAGCGAGTCTTGAAGATACCTGGCGCCAATCATCTGCTGGATTTCGTCTAATTCCCGCAAACACGGATCTAACCGCTGCCGAGGTGGCCTTGCTTCAGGTTGATGATCGTAGCCACCGACTGTCGCATCAACTTGCGGCCGTGGAAGCCGGCCTTGATTACATCATTATTGACTGCCCACCCACGTTGACGCTGTTAACCCTTAATGCCCTCTTTGCGGCCGACGGCGTGCTGATCCCAATGCAATGCGAATACTATGCTCTCGAAGGTCTGACAGATCTCCTTGAAACCGTCGACGCAGTTCGGTCCAATGGCAACAGCGCGCTGGAAATAGAAGGTATCTTGAGGACTATGTATGATCCTCGAAATAGCCTAACGGGCGACGTCTCGAAACAACTGATAGAGCACTTTGGCGAACAGGTATTCAGAACCGTGATCCCGCGCAATGTCCGGCTGGCCGAAGCGCCGAGCCATGGCCTCCCAGCAATGCTCTATGACTCCTACTCACGCGGGGCGGTGGCGTACCACGCCTTAGCGGCAGAAGTGATTCGAAGACGTACTCAGAAGGATGCGTCTCGGGATGGCTAAAAAGCGCGGGCTAGGACGTGGGCTGGACGCTTTGCTGAATGCCAGCGTCGGTGATCCGACACAGACCGGGGACCCATCAGCTTCAAAAGAAACGCTTAGCCACATCGGCGTTGAGCAGATTCATCGTGGTCAGTTTCAACCGCGCAAACACATCGACGAGGCGAGCATCAACGAGCTTGCACAATCGGTCAAGTCCCAAGGCGTGATGCAACCTATCGTCTTGCGGCGACGACCAGAAGGCGGTTACGAAATTATTGCGGGTGAACGAAGGTGGCGAGCATCGGTCAAGGCCGGTCTTTCGGAAGTCCCGGCCATTGTCCGTGAGGTTACCGACGAACAGGCACTGGCACTGGCGCTAATCGAAAATCTTCAGCGCGAAGACTTAAATCCGTTGGAGGAAGCGAGGGCTCTGGGTCGATTGCGCGATGAATTTGGATTGACCCAACAAGAGGTTGCGGATGCAGTAGGTAAATCGCGTACAGCGGTAACAAACTTACTGCGGCTTCAAAATTTAGGGACGAGAGCGGCCCAGTTATTAGAGGACGGGTCGATCGAGATGGGACACGCACGGGCATTGCTGCCGCTCGAACAACGCGATCAAGACGTTGCTGCTCGGCACATCGCGTTAAAGAGGCTATCCGTTCGACAAGCCGAAGCATTGGTACGGCGAATGCTTACTGGACCACGAGAAACGATACAGCGCATAGACGCGGATACGCGACGTCTCGAAAAGGAGCTTTCCGAAAAGCTCGGCGCGCCGGTCATGATTCGGCATCGCAGCGGTCGGAAGGGCGGAGGCCGAGGACAAATTACGATTCGATACGGCAGCATGGAAGAGTTGGACGGAATCCTTCGACACTTTCGTCGGTGATCGTTAAAACAAAGCCAAGTTGCTAGCCGATGACGCTACATGGGGTGGTGTGCAGTACAAGCCATCCGTATAATGTCGCCGCCTCGTGCACCCCAACTTTTTTCGGAGCATGCTCCATCGAGTTCGTCCGAAATAGGCCAGGCTGAGTAACGAATTTGTTCGCCGATGAGCGCGCGCCGCGGGGGCTGGTGATCATTCAAATGGCCAGCGTTTTCGTTATCGTGCTAGGGCTTTTGTTCGTTGGCACGGCCCAGAGTTTGGCCGCAATGTTAGGTGGAGGGTCGGTGGTGTTACCGAACGCGTGGTTCGCGTTCAGGATGCATCGGACGAGAAGGGCCGGGGCCATTCTCGGGTTGGGGATATTGAAAATTTTATTGGTCATCGCCTGCCTTGCGTTGGCGCTGGCCTTGTTTGAACCAGAGCCAGCCGGATTTTTTGCGGCACTTGCTGTGGCACTGCTGGTTCAGATTTTCGGGCCGATGGTCGGTCCGCGTAGTTGGAAAACGGAATAGACGATGGCTTCGGACAATCCTCAGGAATACATCAAGCACCACCTGACCAATCTCACCTACGGCAGGCACCCGGAGCTCGAGACTCTAGAACCTATCGATCTAAACGCGCGCATCCACCAGGAATTTCTATACGGAACCTGGGGCTTTGCACACGACGCCGAGGAAGCCTCGGCGATGGGATTTAATTCGATTAACGTCGACTCGATGGCTTGGTCGGTTGCCTTGGGTTTGGCCTTCTGCGCGCTCTTTTACAGCGTGGCACGAAAGGCTACCGCTGGCGTACCGGGTGGATTGCAAAACGCCGTCGAGTACGTGGTTGAGTTCGTTGACGACATGGTGCGCGGGATTTTTACCCACAAGAACGATCTCATTGCACCCATGGCGCTTACGGTGTTTGTGTGGGTCTTCTTAATGAACCTGATGGATCTTGTTCCAGTCGACTGGATCCCAGAACTAGCCGCACTTTTTGGTGTGCATTTCATGAAGGTCGTGCCATCGACCGATCCCAACATCACGATGTCGATGGCGCTCAGTATTTTTGTACTCATGCTCTACTACAGCGTCAAATGCAAAGGCCTGGCGGGATTCGGAAGTGAACTGGCTTTCCAACCCTTCCCGAAGTTCATGGCGCCCCTAAATCTGGTGTTGGAGCTGCCAACGCTGTTTGCAAAACCGCTGTCGTTGGGGCTTCGTCTTTTTGGCAACATGTATGCGGGAGAAATGATTTTCATCCTGATTGCGCTTATGTACGCGGGCATTGCGACAGATATTGTTGGTGGTGCAATAGGTATTTTTGGTGGCGTACTGCATCTTGCCTGGGCAGCATTTCACGTACTTATTATTACTCTGCAGGCATATATTTTCGCCGTGCTCACCGTGGTCTATCTGGCCGCGGCGCACGACGAGGCACATTGAACCAAACAAACAGGAGTCAAAAATGGAACTTGGTATTGCTATCGCTGTTTCTCTCATGTTGGGGCTCGGCGCTGTTGGCGCCGCCATTGGCATGGGGATATTGGGGGGTAAGTTCTTGGAGGGCGTTGCTCGCCAACCAGAACTACTCGGAGACTTGAGAACCCAGTTTTTCATTGTGGTGGGATTGGTCGACGCCGTGCCGATTATTGGCGTGGGGATCGGTCTGTATGTGTTGTTTGTTCTCGGCTAAGGCATTCGTTAACGAGAAGCTAATATGAACCTCAACTGGACACTAGTTGGCCAAAGCATCACGTTTTTAGTGTTTGCTTGGACCTGCTACAAGTTTATTTGGCCGCTCCTCATTGGTGCCATGGATGAGCGAGCAACGCTTATCGGTGAGGGCATTGAAAATGCCGAGCAAGCTCGCCGGGACTTGGAAGATGCGTCGTCTAAGGTCGACGAGATCATGCGTGATGCGCGGGCCGATGCGCACGCATTGGTCGATCAGGCGCGCACCCAAGCGGCCACCATGATTGACGATGCAAAGAAGGATGCAGAGAACGAGGGCGAGAGAATTCGAGAGACCGCCCGTGCCGACGTCGTCCAGGAGGCGAATCGCGCCAGGGAATCATTAAGAGCGGAAGTCGCAGAACTCGCGCTAAGTGGTGCTGAGCGCATTCTCGAATCAGGCATCGATCGGGCCCAACACGCCGAGTTGTTAGACAAGCTGGCTTCGGAGTTGTAAGCGTGGCCGAATTTGCAACGTTGGCAAGGCCCTACGCAAACGCGGCGTTCGACGTGGCTAAATCTGCGGGGCGCCTGGACGAGTGGTCCAGGGGCCTTAACCTACTCGCCCTTGCAAGTGAAAACCCAAATCTCAAGGCAATGATTCAATCGCCGACGGCGACGACTTCCGAAAAGGCATTTAAATTAGCCGAACTCTTTCGCGACGATCTTCTAGACCCCGTTCGGCAATTCGTGCACGTATTGGCGGAAAATAAGCGCTTGTCGTTGCTTGCTGAGATCACGACTCAATTCGAGGTTCGGCGCGCGGAAGAGGCCCGGACGTTGGACGTCGAAGTGACCACCGCGGTGCCTCTCTCGGATTCGGAACAACGTGGATTTCAAGAAATCTTGGAACGTCGTTTCGAGCAACACATTAATCTTACGACGACGGTTGATAAAACCGTCATCGGAGGCGCGCATATCCGCGCTGGCGATACGGTGATTGACGGATCGCTGCGGGGAAGACTGGCGAAATTAGGCGAAGCGTTCGCGCGTTCGTAAACACATAGGTAACTACATGCAGCAACTAAATCCATCTGAAATTAGCGACATCATCAAAGCGCGCATCGAAAATCTCGATACTTCGTCGCAACCGCAAAACGAGGGTACGGTGGTTAGTGTGTCCGACGGGATTGTACGTGTTCATGGCCTGGCTGAAGCCCAATATGGGGAGATGATTGAGTTTGACGGCGGCCTTTACGGCATGGCATTGAATCTTGAGCGGGACTCCGTGGGCGTGGTCGTTCTTGGCGATTACAAAGGCCTCTCCGAGGGTGCCACGGCTCGCTGCACGCAGCGAATTCTTGAAGTTCCCGTAGGACCGGAGCTGTTGGGACGGGTAGTCGACTCATTGGGTAGTCCCATTGATGGCAAAGGCCCGCTTAATGCCGCAACCACTGCACCTATCGAGAAAGTCGCCCCAGGTGTGATCGCGCGGCAATCAGTCGACCAACCGGTACAGATGGGCATCAAGTGTATTGATGCCATGCTGGCGATTGGCCGTGGGCAGCGCGAGCTGATTATCGGAGATCGGCAAATAGGTAAAACCGCGCTTGCTTTGGACGCGGTCATAAATCAGAAAGGCACCGGGATCAAGTGCATTTACGTGGCCATTGGTCAAAAAATGTCGACCATTGCAAACGTGGTAAGAACGCTAGAAGAACATGGCGCCATGGAACACACCATTGTTGTTGGGGCGAGCGCTTCGGACCCTGCCCCGATGCAGTACATCGCGCCATATTCTGGTTGCAGTATGGGAGAGTATTTTCGAGATCGCGGGGAAGACGCGCTTATCATTTACGATGACCTAACGAAACAGGCCTGGGCCTATCGTCAGATTTCTCTTTTGTTGCGACGACCGCCGGGTCGTGAGGCATACCCAGGGGATATTTTTTATTTGCATTCGCGACTCCTTGAGCGCGCCGCGCGAGTAAATGCTGACTATGTTGAACACCAAACAGATGGCGAGGTCACGGGACAGACGGGGTCTTTAACCGCTCTTCCAATTATCGAAACACAAGCCGGTGATATTTCAGCCTTTATTCCTACGAACGTGATTTCAATTACAGACGGCCAGATTTTTTTAGAGCTGGACCGATTCAATGCCGGGATTCGCCCGGCGATGAGTCCGGGCATTTCGGTCTCCCGGGTAGGTGGTAATGCGCAGGTGCCCTTCCTCAAGAAGATCTCTGGAGGCATCAAGCTTGCGCTGGCTCAATACCGGGAGCTGGCCGCCTTTTCGCAGTTCGCGTCGGATCTTGATGAAGCGACTCGACGCCAATTGGAACATGGCGAGCGGGTAGAAGAACTGATGAAACAGCCACAGTATTCGCCCATGACTGTATCGGAGATGGGACTTGTTCTTTATGCGGCGAGCGAGGGCTTCCTTGAAGACGTACCCGTCGATCGCGTGCTCGACTTTGAGCAGGATTTGCTTGCCTACATGAACTCAGAACATAGCGAATGGATGAGTAACATAACCGAGACTGGCGAGTATTCGGACGAAATTGTTGACTACATGAAAACGGCTATCGAGACATTTAAATCGACCCACAGCTACGGTGATTAACGATGGCGGTCGGTAGAGAAATCAAGAAGAAGATCGGAAGCGTCGAAAATACGCAAAAGGTCACGAGGGCGATGCAAATGGTCGCTGCGAGCAAGATGCGAAGGACCCAGGATCGAATGAATGAAGCGCGGCCGTACGCCCATCGAATCCGCGATGTCATTGCGCATCTCGCTAATGCGAACCCTGAATACAAGCACGTCTTTATGCAGACTCGAGCAATAAAGCGTGTTGGCTACATCGTTGTGACGTCTGACAAGGGACAGTGCGGGGGCCTCAATGCGAATCTGCTTAGAACGTTGGTTCGGCAGATGCAAGAACAGCAAACCAATGGCATTGAGGTCGATCTCTCATTGGTTGGGAAAAAAGCCGCCGCTTTTTTTCGGTCAGTCGGGGGTAACGTGGTGGCCGCGATCAATGAGGTAGGCGAAACGCCTGAGCTTGAAACGCTGCTCGGTGGTGTGAAAGTTATGTTGGATGCCTTTGAGGAAGGGCAGATCGATCGACTGGATATTCTTTCGAATGAATTTGTAAATACCATTACTCAAAGCCCCACGTTCAGTCAGCTTCTGCCGTTGGAGCCGTCTGATGGTGACTCGAAAGGACGCACTTGGGACTATCTGTATGAGCCGGATGCGCGCGAATTGGTTGAAGGATTAGTGCGTCGCTATGTGGAGTCGCAGGTATACCAGGCGGTTGTAGAGAATGGCGCATGTGAACAAGCAGCGCGGATGATCGCGATGAAAAACGCGACGGAAAATGCGGCGACAGTCATCGATGAATTGAATCTGATCTACAACAACGCCCGCCAAGCTGCGATAACGCAGGAAATTGCGGAAATTGTCGGCGGTGCGGCGGCAGTTTGATGGGTCTTAACGAACAATCAATATTAGATGGACGGGCGGGAGCATCCGCGCGATCGGTAAAAGAGGAAGGCTATGAGTAGCGGTCAAATCGTTCAGGTCATTGGCGCGGTCATTGACGTGGAGTTTAGTAGGGATGAAGTGCCAAGCGTGTACGACGCGTTGACCGTCGGTTCGACGGGGCTGACCCTAGAGGTGCAGCAGCAATTGGGCGATGGCGTTGTCCGCGCGATTGCCATGGGAACCTCGGAGGGGTTGTCGAGGGGTCTCGACGTCGCGAATACGGGCGAACCTATTTCTGTCCCGGTCGGAGAAGAAACGCTCGGACGGATCATGGACGTGCTCGGCAATCCGATTGATGAAAAAGGCGCGATCAACGCGCGCGAATCCAAGCCTATTCATAGACCGGCACCCACATATGAAGATCAGATGGGTGGAAACGAATTGCTGGAAACAGGCATCAAGGTGATCGATCTCATCTGCCCGTTTGCCCGCGGAGGCAAGGTGGGATTATTCGGTGGAGCGGGTGTTGGTAAAACCATCACCATGCTCGAGCTCATCCGCAATATTGCGGTCGAACACTCGGGCTTGTCGGTGTTTGCGGGGGTTGGTGAGCGGACTCGCGAGGGCAATGATTTTTATTACGAAATGGAAGAGGCGGGTGTTCTCGATAAAATTTCGTTGGTGTTTGGACAGATGAATGAACCACCCGGCAACCGGCTAAGAGTTGGTCTTACAGGACTGACGTTGGCCGAACAGTTTCGGGATGAGGGCCGCGATGTGCTGCTCTTTATAGACAACATCTATCGTTACACGCTGGCGGGTACCGAAGTATCGGCTCTATTGGGAAGAATGCCTTCCGCGGTAGGTTATCAACCGACGCTTGCCGAGGAAATGGGTGTTCTACAAGAGCGAATTACCACTACAAGATCAGGATCGATCACGTCGGTGCAAGCGATATACGTTCCGGCGGATGATCTAACGGATCCTTCGCCGGCCACAACCTTTGCACACCTCGATTCGACGGTTACCCTTTCGCGTGCAATCACAGATATAGGGATCTATCCAGCTGTTGATCCCCTTGATTCCAGTTCGCGACAGCTCGATCCAAACGTGGTTGGCGTGGAACATTACGAGACAGCACAACGTACCCAGCAGGTTTTACAACGGTACCAGGAGCTCAGAGACATCATCGCCATCCTAGGGATGGATGAACTCTCGGAGGAAGATAAGGCGCTTGTTTATAGAGCGCGCAAAATGCAGCAATTCTTTTCGCAAGCGTTTTTTGTTGCCGAGCAGTTCACGGGCAATCCGGGCGCCTATGTCTCGAGAGAGGACACTGTGCGAAGCTTTAAGGCCATTTTGGACGGTGACGCCGACGATCTGCCCGAGCAAGCATTCAATATGGTGGGTACCATCGAGGACGCAAGGGAGAAAGCCAAGACATTGGCGACATAACTGATGGCGAGCACTATGCAATGCAACATCGTCAGCGCCGAACGCGAAATTTTCTCCGGGCGTGTGACGAGAATCTCCTTGAAGGGTACGATGGGGGAGTTGGGGATTTTGCCGAACCATACCCCACTGTTGACCGGCATTGCGCCTGGGCCAGTACGACTGCAGTTCGAGGACGGCGAAGACGACGTTTTTTTTGCCTCGGGTGGATTCTTAGAGATTCAACCAGGGGTTGTAACCGTGCTTGCCGATACGGCGCTGCACGCAGACGATATTGATGAAGCGGCGGCGCAGGGAGCGAAAGAGCAAGCGCAGCGGGACATCGCCGAACACGCAGCCGATTTTGACTACTCACGTGCAATGTCTCAGCTTGCGGAGGCTACTGCTAGGGAACGCACGTTGGCGGAGCTACGTAAACGGCGCCGTTAGAAAATCGAGCCGATCAGCAGCAAAAGACAGATCTCAAATTCCTCGTTTGCGCACGTATAATCGTGGCTTCATAAGACAGAGAGTCCCGTGATGCGACTTGAAGTCATCATCCTGGCGGCCGGCGAGGGTACTCGCATGCAGTCGTCGATTCCCAAAGTTCTCCATACAGTGGGAGGTCGACCGCTTCTTGATCACGTGTTGAGTGTTGCGCGAGACCTGAAACCGGAGGCATTGCACGTCGTGGTCGGTCGTTCAGGCGCAGACGTTCAAGCGTATTTCGAAGGCACGGATGTCGCTTGGGTCGAACAAATCGAGCAAAAAGGGACGGGTCACGCGGTAATGCAGGCGATCGATGATGTGGAATCGTCGGCAATGGTCTTGGTGTTGTTTGGTGATGTGCCGCTAATCGAGAAGGTAACTCTTGAGGCTTGTATTTCGGCGGCGGCGGACGGGATTGGCGTGGTGACTGTGGATATGCCCGTACCTGACGGGTTCGGGCGAATACAAAGACGGTCGGATGGACAAATCGAAGCGATCGTCGAGGACAAAGATGCCACACCTGCCCAGCGCACTATTACAGAGGTCAACACGGGCATACTGGCGGCGCCAGCGGCGATGCTAGTCCGGCTGCTTGAATCGATCACGGCCCGTAACGCACAAGGAGAATATTATCTGACGGACATCGTCGGTCTCGCGGCTTCACAGGGTGTGCGAGTTGCCGGGGTGGATGCCACTAGTTCCGAAGAGGTACAAGGGATTAACGATCGAATTCAATTGGCGTCGGTGGAACGTTACATGCAACGTCGCGAAGCCGAACGCCTAATGGCTGCCGGTGTAACGATTGCCGATCCATCGCGGCTTGATCTGCGCGGTACTCTGGTGGCGGGCCAGGATTGTTTTATCGACATCAACGTGATCATCGAAGGGGTGGTCGTTATTGGCGACAACGTGTCGATCGGACCCGGATGCGTTGTGACGGATTCCGAATTGGCTGATGGCGTTGTAATTGAAGCTCACTCGGTGGTTGAAGGGGCGGTTGTTGGATCAAACTGTCGGCTGGGACCATTCGCACGCGTACGTCCTGGCACAGAACTGGCGGAAGGGGCATGTATCGGGAACTTTGTTGAAACTAAGAAAGCGATCATTGGTGCTGGCACGAAAGCCAATCATCTCGCGTACCTTGGCGACAGTACTATCGGCGCCGAGTGCAATATCGGGGCCGGGACGATTACATGTAACTACGACGGCGTTGATAAGAACGAGACACACATCGGGGATGGTGTATTCGTTGGGACCAACAGCACGCTTGTGGCGCCGCTGACGATCGATGAGGGTGCGTACATAGCTGCTGGATCAACGATTACGTCAAAGGTGGACTCAGAGGATCTTGCCGTCGGTCGGGCGCGACAACGCAATATTCATGGCTGGGTACCGCCGACTAAGCGCAAATAACGGAGCGGCGACCAGAGTATGTGTGGAATTGTAGGCGCGGTGGCACATCGCGATGTTCCCGGGATCTTGCTTGCTGGACTGCAGCGCCTTGAATACCGCGGCTATGACTCAGCGGGCATCGCGGTTCAAATACGCGAGGCCGCGTCGATCGATCGTAGACGTATGCTCGGTAAGGTCGCGGATCTTGTAGAGGATGTGAAACGCGAGCCGATGAGTGGGCACAGCGGGATTGCGCATACCCGATGGGCAACCCATGGTGCTCCCAGTGAACAGAATGCCCACCCGCACATTTCCAGCGACCGTATCTGCTTGGTACACAACGGGATCATCGAGAATTTCGAATCGCTTCGAGACGAGCTAAAGGGCACGGGGCGTGAGTTCACATCCGAAACAGATTCGGAAGTCATCGTTCATCTTGTGGATTCGTACTACGAGGAGTCGAAAGACCTTCTGCGAGCTGTCAAGGAAGCCATCCAACGCCTCGAGGGGGCGTACGCGATCGGCGTAATGTGTCGCGACGATCCAGGGCGAATCGTGGCTGCCCGATTAGGGAGTCCGTTGGTCGTTGGAGTGGGGATCGGTGAGCACTACATTGCATCAGACGTGCTGGCATTACGGCCAGTAACGGATCGATTCATCTATCTCGAAGAGGGTGATTTGGTCGACATTACTGCCGACGCACTGTCGTTCTGGAACGTTGAAGATGAGTCGGTGATACGCACCTCGGTTCGCGTACAGGTGGGAACCGACGAGGCGGATAAGGGGAGCTATCGACATTACATGCACAAGGAAATTCATGAGCAAGCTTCTGTCGTTCGACGCACACTTGAAGGCCGAATAGGTGCTGAAAGGGTGCTAGAGGCTGCGTTAGGAGTCGAAGCGCCTGCCATTTTCGATGAGACAGAGTCAATAACGCTTGTCGGGTGCGGAACCAGTTACTACGCGGCGAGCGTTGCACGATATTGGATCGAGGGGATCGCAGGGATCAGCTGCAACGTCGAGATAGCGTCAGAGTTTCGTTATAGATCTCTTGTGGTTCCACCAAAAGCCCTTTTTGTGTCGTTGTCCCAATCGGGTGAAACCGCAGACACTCTCGCTGCACATCGTATTGCAGCGGAGGCGGGCTTTGCTCACACGATGGCGATATGTAACGTCCCCACGAGCAGCTTGGCGCGTGAGTCTGAACTGGCATTTTTCATGAATGCAGGGGTGGAAATTGGAGTCGCATCGACGAAGGCCTTTACCGCTCAGCTCGTTGATCTGCTGTTGTTAACGATTCTTATGGGAAGGCGGCGCAAACTTAATCGAAGTGCTGAGATAGAGCTAGTTCGCTGGCTTTCGGTATTAGACAGAGCAGTAGAAGAGGTCCTCTCTCTGGAAGCTCAAATCGTGGGTGTAGCCGAAGAAATTATGGATCGACCAAACGCCCTATTTTTGGGACGAGGCACGCTCTATCCGGTAGCGCTTGAAGGCGCTCTTAAGCTGAAAGAGGTTGCTTATATTCATGCAGAAGGATATCCGGCGGGAGAGCTTAAGCACGGCCCACTTGCTCTTGTCGATGAAGATATGCCGGTGGTTGCGATTGCACCCGAAAATGACTTGCTTGAGAAGGTTCGGTCGAATTTGCAGGAAGTTCGTGCGCGCGGCGGAAGACTGTATGTATTCACTGATGCGGCGGCGGGGTTCAGCTCATCGGACGACGTTTCAGTAATTGAACTTCCAAGTATTCACCAAGTACTCGCCCCCATTACGTATGCGATACCTCTCCAACTCTTGGCGTATCACGTCGCCGTACTCCGAGGTACGGACGTTGATCAACCTCGAAACCTCGCGAAGTCCGTCACAGTTGAATGATTTAGGTTGTTCCTGTTTAGAAGGAACAATCCCTTTCTTAGAATTCTCCATCGAGATTGAGTCAAACGACCTCACCTACCATCAGAAATACACCAAAAGACAAGAGTTGGTGTATGAACTCATCAAATATCTACATGAAGAGAAAGGACTGGGTTACCGACGTATCAGTCAGAGTCTGAATCGGTGGGGAATCCCTACTCAAAGAAGTAATAAGTGGTTCAACACATCAGTCTTTTCAGTTCTAAAAAGGAAAAGACAACGAGATGAGAGGATTGAGAACCTAAGAAACAAAGAGTTCGAGACTCATATCTCTAAATTTGAACTGAAATACCATACCTTTGACTAATCCGAACCACAGAACAGAGAATTAAACA
>DCBA01000010.1:48366-127258 GCA_002313255.1 Gammaproteobacteria bacterium UBA1119
AATTAAACAGAGGTAATTGTGGAAGGACTGGCAGTAATCGGATTTGTTTTCGGAATGATAGGAGTTGTGGCACTTGTTCGGTTGGAGAGACTAACAAAAACTCTAAAAGAAAAAGGAATTCTGGATCAGGATTACAAGGAAGAGTAATTCACTGTTCTAAAACACTCGGTGACCGTTGAATAAATTGGAGTTGCGGGAGGTTCGAGAACCTATACTTCCCAAACTGGTATTACCTCGGGAATAGATAACGAATCGTTGGAAGACATATCAACCATTCTAGATGGCTTAAATGAGCGCCAACGCGAAGCGGTAACAGCTCCCCTGCGCAACCATTTAATCGTCGCCGGAGCTGGTTCTGGAAAGACCCGCGTACTCGTTCACCGAATCGCCTGGCTCGTCGCGGCGGAAGGCGCAACGCCGCAGAGTGTGCTGGCCGTCACCTTCACGAACAAAGCAGCGGCCGAAATGCGCTCGCGAGCCGAAACGCTTCTAAATATTTCGGGTCGAGCCCTTTGGGTCGGAACATTCCATGGTATTGCCCATCGGCTGTTGCGAATGCATTGGCAGGAAGCCGGACTACCACAAAATTTCCAAATACTTGATGCAGACGACCAATTGCGTCTTGTGAAGCGGGTGATGCGAACGTTCGACTTGGACGAACATAAGTGGCCACCGCGGCAGGCAGTCTGGTTCATCAATGGGCAGAAAGACGAGGGGCGACGGGCAAACCAGGTACCGGCTTCGGACGACTTATTCGAACTAACACATCGCAAGGTGTATGAGTCCTACGAAGCTTTATGTCAGCAGGGTGGCCTGGTCGACTTTGCGGAACTTCTGCTAAGAAGCCACGAGCTGTGGCTAGAAAACCCAGAGTTGCTTGCGCATTACCAGCGTCGATTTAGTCATTTGTTGGTCGATGAGTTCCAGGATACCAATGCGATTCAATATGCATGGCTACGAGTACTTGCCGGCACATCAGGCCGCATCATGGCGGTGGGCGACGATGATCAATCAATATATGGCTGGCGTGGCGCTCGAGTCGAAAATATTCATCAATTTTCGAAAGATTTTAGCCCCGTGGATGTCATACGTTTGGAACAAAATTATCGGTCGACGGGCACGATACTCTCGGCTGCTAATGCGCTGATTGGCAACAACGTTGATCGTCTTGGCAAAGAACTTTGGACGGATGCCGGCGACGGCGACTCAATACGTGTTTACTCGGGGTACAACGAACAAGACGAAGCTCGATTTATTGCGGACCGAATTCAGGAATGGATTGATCAAGGTGGGAGTGCGGACGAAGCGGCTATTCTGTACAGAAGCAATGCGCAGTCCCGGGTCTTGGAAGAGGCACTCTTGCGCAGTGATATACCGTACCGAATATACGGTGGATTCCGTTTTTTCGAGAGGGCGGAGATTCGAAACGCGCTTGCGTATATGCGGCTCGTCAGCGAGCGTCAATCCGATGTGGCGTTCGAACGGGTGATCAATACACCACCACGCGGTATCGGCGACAAAACGTTGGATGGTCTCCGTGGAATTGCGAGAGCGCGTGGCATATCACTATGGCAAGCCACAAAAGAAGGTTTGAACGAAAAGCTGTTTAAAAGTCGACCGACAACGCTCCTCTCGAAATTCTTGAGCCTTATTGATGAGCTCGCTGCTGAGCTGACGGATGCTCCGCTTCACGTCATCGCTGAGCGGTGCGTGGAAGTCTCGGGCTTAATCGAATACCACCTAAAAGAACGCGGCGAACGCGGGCTTGCCCGCAAGGAAAACTTGGAAGAACTCTTCGTGGCCTGTCGCCAGTTTAGGGATGACATGGTCTTTCCACTGGCAGAAGACGGTAGTGACAACGGGCCCGTCACGGAACTAAATGAATTTCTTGACCAAGCCGCACTCGAAAGTGGCGAGCACCAGGCAGAAGTTGGCCCTTCGGTACAATTGATGACGCTGCATTCGGCGAAAGGGTTGGAATTTCCGCTGGTTTTTTTGTCTGGGATGGAAGAAGGCCTGTTCCCGCATCGTAGATCCCTCGAGGAACCGGGGCGTATGGAAGAGGAGCGCCGTCTTGCGTACGTGGGGGTGACCCGCGCGATGCGCCAGCTCTATTTGACATACGCAGAAACGCGTCGCCTTTACGGCACGGACTCCTACAATGGACCCTCACGTTTTCTTATCGAGATACCGAGCGAGTACGTCGAGGAAGTGCGGCTCGGCGGCGCTATCAGCAAAGCGTTTGGCAGGGGGAAGGTAGGCTCAGATGCCAATGCTTCGAAAGCTGAAGGAGAATTGCAAATTGGTCAGCGGGTCGCGCATAAGAAATTCGGTGAGGGCGTGGTATTGCGATACGAGGGTCAAGGGGGGCGGGCTCGCGTGCAAGTGAATTTCGCCCAGGTGGGGTCGAAGTGGCTTATGCCTGGCTACGCAAATCTCGAGCCGTTGGATTGAATATGAAAAAAGTCTTCTTTTTGACACTAGCGTTTATTGCAAGTTGCGACAACGGATCATCTTACGAGGCTGTGACGGACGATGGATCAGGAGCACCCCAGGCAACCTTCCAGTGGAAGCTGGTTACAACCTGGCCAAAAAATTTTCCGGCGCTTGGAACGGCGCCCGAAAAGCTTGCCGAACTGGTTGACAAGATGTCGGCGGGCCGACTGCGGATAAAGGTCTATGGAGGCGGTGAGCTTGTGCCAGCCATGGAGGTATTTGATGCGGTTTCTGCAGGTACTGCTGAGATGGGGCATGGAGCCGCATATTATTGGCGCGGCAAGATCCCGATAGCTGCAGTGTTTGCGACCGTGCCTTTTGGTATGACCGCTCAGGAGATGAATGGTTGGTTGCACCATGGTGGCGGCATGGCGCTTTGGCGGGAACTTTACGAACCATTTGGACTGGTGCCCTTGGCTGCCGGGAACTCGGGCGTACAAATGGCCGGCTGGTTCAATCGCGAAATTCGGTCGCTTGATGATATTCGAGGACTAAAAATGCGAATCCCGGGGCTAGGCGGGGCCGTATTCCAACGGGCAGGGGGGATTGCTGTCGCTATGCCGGGAAGTGAGATGTACACATCGATGCAAACAGGGGTGATCGACGCGACGGAATGGGTTGGACCCTATAACGACCTTGCCTTCGGACTGCACGAAGTTGGGCGGTACTATTACTACCCGGGTTGGCACGAGCCCGGCACGACTTTAGAAGCGATTGTTAATGCGGACGCATGGCGTGGATTACCGCAGGATCTACAAGCCATATTAGAAGTCGCAGCTCGTGCAATAAACCAGGATGTACTCGACGAATTCACTGCTCACAACAATGCAGCTCTCAAGGTCTTGGTAGAGGAGCATGGCGTGGAATTACGCCAGCTTCCGGATGATGTTATCAAGGAATTTGCAGAAATCTCTCGAGAACTTATTGCTGAGACGGCGGGCGATAATCCGTTGGCAAATCGAATTCTGGAATCCTATAGCGATTTTGCCGACAACGTACGCGAATACCATGCAATTTCCGAGCAGGCCTACATTAACGCACGGGACATCGAGTGAATGTTCCCCTTAGAGCTGATTCGGCAACCACGTCGCCAATTTAGGCATTGCAACCAGCAAAGACAATAGAAGCAGCTGCAGTCCGATGAACGGAACGACGCCTCGGTAGATGTCTGAAGTTGCGATTGTTTCCGGCGCGACGCCTCGGAGGTAGAAGAGAGCAAACCCAAATGGCGGCGTTAGGAACGAGGTCTGGAGATTCACTGCAATCATGACGCCAAGCCAGACGGGGTCGACCCCCATGCTTAACAATACTGGTCCGACGATGGGCACGACTACGTAGGTAATTTCGATAAAGTCGAGAATGAAACCGAGCAGGAAAATGACCAACATGACGATACCAATTGCTGTCCATTGGCCGCCGGGCATGTCGGTGAACAAGGTGGCGACGAGATCGTCGCCACCGTAGCCGCGGAACACGAGGGAGAACATGGACGCGCCGATAAGAATGAAAAACACCATCGAGGTGGTCAGAAGGGTTGCCCGCATAATTTCTTGAAGAATTTTTCGGTTAAGGGCGCGGTACAAGATGGCGAGTATAAGAGCTCCCATCGCCCCTACAGCTGAAGCCTCTGTCGGTGTTGCGTACCCGAGCAGGATGGAGCCGAGGACCGCCGTGATCAGGAACAGCGGAGGTGCTAGACCCTTGCTGAGCGCGACGACTAGGGGACCGGCGTCTGTTTCCCCACTAGTGGCAGGCGCCGATTTGGGTTGGTACAAGGCTCGGGAAAGAACATAAGTTGCATACAGTAGCACCAAGATAAGACCGGGAATGAGTGCGCCCGCAAACAGATCGCCGACAGACACCGTTTTTGGAGCAAACAAGCCTTGGCTCATTTGTGCTTGCTGGTAGGCGTTTGAAAGTACATCGCCTAGCAAAACCAAGGCGATCGAAGGCGGAATGATTTGTCCTAACGTCCCGGTAGCCGCAATCGTCCCGCTGGCGAAGCTCGGCTCGTAACCGTGTTTCAAGAGGGAAGGTAGTGCAAGCAACCCCATCGTGACCACCGTCGCACCAACGATGCCGGTACTGGCCGCCATCAGCATACCCACGATAATGACAGCGATGCCCAATCCCCCAGGCGTTCGGCCCATTAGCCTTGCCATGCTTTCAAGTAGTGTTTCAGCAATACGCGTACGCTCGAGCGTTATGCCCATCATGACGAATAGCGGGACGGCGATTAGAGTCTGGTTTGTCATGATTCCATAGAGTCGACTAGGCAAGAATCCAAGGGTATTGAGGTCGAATATGCCCGCGGACCCGCCCACAAATGCGAATAGAAGCGCGACGCCTCCAAGCGTTGGGGCGACTGAGTACCCGGCGAGCAACGCTAAAAACACGACTGCAAACATCAGCAGGGGGATGTATTCAATCATGTCGCAATATTCGGTATGCCCTGAGGGCCTCGGCGATTGCTTGCACTAATAGTAGGAGCGCGGAGAGAGGAATTAACGTTTTAAGTAAATAAACAGCAGGGATTCCACCCACTTCCGGAGAGGCCTCGAGAATGGTCCAAGCGCGCACGACGTAATCGAAGCTCTCGACCGTAATGACCAAGCAGACGGGCAAAAGAAGGCTCAAATGACCGAGTAGATTTATTTTCATCCTGGCCCGCCCGGAAAGTTTGGCATAGAGGAGGTCAACGCGCACGTGACCGTCATGTTTCAGTGCGTAGGAAAGACCAAGCATGAAAACCAGGGAGTGCATGTAGGTCACGGATTCTTGAAGCGCGATAGCACCGGTATCGAAGACGTAACGTAATACGACTACTGTACAAGTGGTAACGACCATCGCCAGGATGAGCCACGAAACGACGCGCCCAGTGATCTCAATTAGAGCTTCGGGTTTCACGTAGCGAATGTTCCGATCAGGTGTTCCACAACGACTCCGATAAAGATGGTGAACCCGACCCATGTGTTGTTACCGAAGGCCTTAAGGCAATTCGTTTCATCCCGGGATCGGATCAAAATTTGCTGGTAGATAAACAACCCGGCGACGGTGGCAATCGCCAAAGAGTAGGGTATTTGAAAACCGCAATATTCGCCTAGTACGAACAAAAGTATCACTGAGACGGATTGCATTAACCCGATGGCCAAGCGATCCCATTGTCCGAGCAGAAGGGCAGTAGACCTCATGCCAATGGTGCGATCATCCCTTCGATCGACCATGGCGTACTGAGTATCGTAAGCGATGATCCAAATGACGCTCATCAAGAAAAATAGACAAATGGGCATACTAAGGCCTTCTCGAACGGCTGTTGAGGCCATGGGTATACCCCAACTAAACGCGATTCCGAGGATGACTTGGGGGAAAGACGTGACACGTTTCATGAATGGATAAACGATCGCGATACAAAACCCCGCAACAGCCAACCAGCGGGTAATCACGTTTAGTGTGAACATCAACGCGAATCCGAGAGTGGACAGAGCGGCGAATACAATGATTGCCTCGAAGAGGCTTAAGCGGCCGTCGGCGAGGGGACGTGACTTGGTTCGCTCGACAAAGGGGTCGATATGGCGATCGACGATGTCGTTGGCGACACACCCTGCGGCGCGCATGACGAAAGTTCCAACGATAAATGTGCAAAGGATCCAGAAAGCAGGGACGGCCTCGGCAGCAAGCCACAACGCAGTGAGCGTGGGCCACAACAACAAAAGTGTGCCGACGGGTCGATCGAGACGTACCAGTTCGATTATGGCTCTAAATTTTTTCGGACGTATCATGGGTCTTAGGGCGAGCCTTGGTAGATTGATTTATATGGCTTGCACAGGGTAGTTTACAGCGCGCTTCGAGAACCCCAGGTAAGTAATTCATGCGGAAATGGCAATGCATCGTGTGTGGTTGGATTTACGATGAGGCCGAGGGTTGTGAGGATGAAGGCCTCGCACCGGGCACCAAGTGGGAGGACGTCCCGGAAGATTTTGTCTGTCCGGAGTGTGGGGTTGCAAAAGAAGACTTTGAGATGATTGAGATAGGATAGATTATCCATGAATCTTACCGTCCGAATACTGATTGGCATGGCAGCGGGTGTACTCGTCGGACTCGCTGTTCAAGGATTTACGTCCGATGACCATTGGATTCAGACCGTACTTATACAGGACGTATTCGATGCTGGCGGCAAGGTTTTTATCGCGTCGCTTCGGTTAATGGTTGTACCCCTGGTACTTGTGTCTTTAGTGTGCGGCTCGTCAAGCCTGGCCGATGGGGCAAGCATGGGACGGCTGGGCGGAAAGTCGATCGGCCTTTATCTTTTCACCACCGCGGTCGCGATCTCTTTGGCACTTGGGCTGGCGCTCTTCATTAGCCCCGGAGAGGGAGGGTCCGCTAGCCAAGCGGTTGAATATACGCCGCGGCCGAGCCCTGGGCTGAAAGAAACTTTTCTAAATATTTTTCCAATCAATCCCGTTCAAGCCATGGCCGATGGCAATATGCTACAGATCATTGTTTTTGCGTTGCTCCTGGGTACAGCCCTTGGTCGCTCGGGGGATGCAGGCCAAAGAATTCGATCGCTTTTTGAGGACCTCAATGGGGTCCTGATGCGACTAATCGTAATGCTCATTAGCCTCGCGCCTTTCGGGGTTTTTTTCCTGATGGCCAAGCTCTTCTCTGAAGTTGGTTGGCGAGACATTATCGAGCTTGGAAAGTACTTCGCGACGGTAATTTTGGCGCTGATCATTCATGCATCAGTTGTATATCCAGCGTTGTTGTTATGGCTTGCGAAAACGAATCCCATAAAGTTCTACCAGAAAATGCGAGAACCGATGCTTTTTGCGTTTAGTACTTCGTCGAGTGGAGCGACATTGCCCGTGACCTTGCGCACGGTGGAAAAGAAATTAGGCGTGGATAACAGCATCGCTTCGTTTTCGGTTCCATTGGGAGCGACCATCAATATGGATGGCACCGCGATTATGCAAGGCGTGGCCACGGTCTTTATCGCGCAGTACTTTCACGTTGACCTTGTCTTTACAGACTATTTGATGGTCATACTTACTGCCACGATGGCGTCGGTTGGGACGGCGGCGGTGCCCGGCGTTGGGTTGATTATGTTGACGATGGTTCTCACTCAGGTCGGGTTGCCGGTGGAGGGTATCGCGTTGATTATTGGCGTGGATCGGCTGCTCGATATGACGCGTACGGCGGTTAATGTTGCGGGTGACGCGATGGTGGCGACAACGGTCGCGCATTCGGAAAAGAAGCTTGATCGTTCAGTGTTAGATGACCCTGACGCGGGTCGCGCCAATCCTTAACCGCGAAATGACGCTAGACCGTCGCGTACTCGGTCTCTACCGGCGTCCAGGTTTTGATTATTGCCTCCGCATCGGCTTTACGCATCGTATCGCCAGTTCGAACGACCTCCTTGAATAGTGACAGGTCGCGACTAAGGTCGGAAACACGAAATTGTCGCTCACCCGTTTGGCGGGTCCCCATAATGTCACCCGGCCCTCGAAGCTCAAGATCTTTTTCTGCGATGAGAAACCCGTCGTTGGTCTCACGCATCACGTTCAAACGCGCTTTTGCCAGTTCCGTCAGTGGGGCTTCGTAGAGCAAAGTGCAGTGACTCGGGAGGTGTCCGCGGCCGATCCGACCCCTCAATTGGTGGAGTTGAGCCAGGCCCAAACGATCTGGGTCATCAATCACCATGTGGGTTGCGTTAGGAACGTCAACGCCAACCTCTACAACCGTAGTTGCGACCAGCAATCCTATTTCCCCGGATTTGAATCGGGACATCGTTGCTGACTTGTCGATCGTTTTCATACGCCCGTGGATAAGCCCTACCATCACTTGCGGTAGCTTGCCCTCGAGTTCTGAATGAACGGTCTCTGCGGCTTTGATCTCGCTATCTGCGGATTCCTCGATGGCGGCACAGACCCAAAAAGCTTGATGCCCTGCAGCCACTTCGCGGCCGACGCCTTCAACGATTTCATCGCGCCGTGCATTGGTGTGTATTGACGTCACGATGGGCACACGCCCGGGCGGCATTTCATCAATCACCGATAGATCCATGTCGGCATACAAGGTCATCGACAATGTCCTGGGGATCGGAGTTGCGGTCATGACTAATTGGTGGGGCAGGCGTCCTTTGTCACGAAGGGACATCCGTTGGTGAACGCCGAACCGATGTTGTTCATCGACGATCGTTAAACCGAGTTCGTGGAAAACAACGTCCGTTTGAAAAATGGCGTGCGTACCGATGATTACTAAATCATCACCATTTGCTATCGCGTTCAATCTGGATCGTCTTTCTGTTGCAGGAAGTCGACCCGTTAGGAGGCCGACCCGTATGCCGAGAGGCGAGAGCCAGCTCGAAAACGTTTCGTAGTGTTGCTCTGCAAGAATTTCAGTAGGTGCCATTATGGCGGTTTGCGCGCCGTTTTCGGCGGCCCGTATTGCCGCAAATGCTGCGATGATGGTTTTTCCCGAACCGACATCTCCTTGAATTAGACGCATCGTCGCGCGAGTTTTGGCGAGATCGTTGAGGACATCGATGGTAGTTTTTCGCTGTGCGCTGGTGAGTTGGAATCCGAGTTCGCGCAATAACTCTTTACCCAGTTGGTGGACAGGGGGAAGAGCCCGTGCAGGGGCGTTCGAAACGGCTTGCTGGCGTCGTTTCATCACAAGGTAGTAAGCGAGCAACTCGTCGAAGGCTAGTCGCTTTCGGGCCGATTCAACTAATTCGGGCTGGTCGACCGGTGGAAGATGGATTACTCGCAACGCATCTTCCAGAGTAAAGCCCATCGTCTGGAAAGGATGAAGGTCGGGAGGGTGCTCAAGAATCTGCTCAATCCATCCAGCAACCCTAGCGCTTGTTATACCGACGGTGACGCGGTAAACGGGCTTTAATTCTGGCTTTATAGGACCGGGTTCTGAATTGAAAACCCGATATTCAGGATGGACCATTTCGAGCCCGGAGCGGCTAAGACGGGCCTCACCAAATAAACGTAGCCACGCACCTGGACAGAGCGCCTCGCGTTGATGCGGGCTAAAGTGAAACAGGCGCATGCTGAGGAATGCGTTCCCGTCTTCAAGCGTGATAATTAGACTTCGGCGGTGGCCATAACCTACGTTAACTTTCACTATTTCACCGGAGACGTAGCATTCGTCTCCCGCGTTTAGCTGATTTAGGGGGGTGATTTGGGTGCGGTCTTGGTAACGAATTGGAAGATGTAAAAGCAAATCGAGTTGGCTACGAATCCCCAGGCGCAACAACTTACCGGCGGCGGAAGGGCCAATGCCTTTGAGTGCCGTAATGGATTCGTCGTTCAGCTGCATTCCTTTGGAATCGACAGTACGGCCTCGATTTCTACGCGCGCTCCGCGGGGTAGTTCGTTGACTCCAACCACCGAGCGTGCGGGGAACGGCGGTGTAAATCGATTCGTGAAGACATCGTTGACTTCGCCGAATAGGCGCAGATCCGTTAGAAAAACGCTCATTTTGACAATAGAGCTCAGCGAGCCACCACTCGCGCGACACACTGACTCAACATTGCTGAATACTTGCTGAATTTCCTTTCCGAAAGTATCTGCGACCAGCTCCATGGTCGAGGGATCAAGCCCAATCTGGCCTGAAAGATATACGATTTCACCTGTCTTGATGGCTTGCGAATAAGCGCCAATTGCATCGGGGGCGACTTTCGTGGATATAGCGATACGTGTCACTAGCTAACGGCTCGTTCCACACTTTGCACGGGCGATATGTTGCGAAGACGTTGCATCGCGCGTTTTAGGTGATCGTGATCGCGAACTGAAATCTCAACCACCACCGTTGAAAGATCCGACGATCGCTCGTCAATTCGAATATGGTTAATTCCGGCGTCCACCGTGTTGACAGAAGTAGCAAGTTCCGCAAGGACCCCCTTTCGGCGTTTAACCGTGAGGCGGAGGGTCGTTTCAAACTCACGCTGAGTCTCGCTCCAGCGCGCAGGAATTATGTCCTGCGGCGCGCGCCGTCGTACCTCGGTAACGTTATTACAAGCTTCCAGATGCACGACAAATCCTTTTCCTGGCGTCATGTGACCAACGACAGGATCACCCGGTACCGGACCACAGCAACGACCGTAATTGATTACAAGACCCTCGCCGTCCTTAATGGCAACCGGGCCGCCTTCGTGTATATCAACCGCCTGATACGCGGGGTTTTCTAACGCTAGCAACCGTTGGGCAACGACGTACGCCATGAGATTGCCGATTCCAATGTCGGCTAGTAAGTCGTCCAACTTTCGGACGTTAAATTCCTTAAAGACTTTTCGCAGTCGTCTAAAATCCAAATCGTTAATGGAGGTGTTCGCATTGGCGAGTGTTCTATCGAGTAGGCGTCGGCCGAGACGAATTGACTCTGCTCGTTGTTGTACTTTCAATGCCATACGGATCCCTGACCGTGCGCGACCGGATACAGCGAAAGTGAGCCACTCCGGACTGGGGCGTGCGTCAGTGGCCGTGATTACTTCGACGGTCTGGCCTGATTCTAATTGTTTTGATAATGGCGCCAAGACTTTGTCGACTCGACAGGCGACCGTGTGATTACCGATGTCCGTATGAATGTTGTATGCAAAATCGATCGGGCAGCTACCCCTTGGTAATTCGAGAATGTCGCCCCGGGGCGTAAAGACATAAAGTTCATCGGGAAATAGATCGAGTTTCAGGTTTTCAATAAATTCTTGGGAATTGCCAGCCTTTTGTTGCAAATCGAGGATGCTGTTAACCCATTCGCGCGTCCGGGCATCGCTATGCTTGACCGATGCGGTTTGGGATTTGTACAGCCAGTGTCCGGCGATGCCGTTGTCCGCGATTGTGTCCATTTGACGAGTGCGTATCTGTACCTCGATCGGGACGCCGTGCATGCCGAACAGCGTGGTGTGCAGTGACTGATATCCGTTCGCTTTAGGAATGGCTATATAGTCCTTGAACCTGTCAGTTCTCGGTTTGTAGAGGTTATGAATCGAGCCCAAGGCGCGGTAACAGGCATCGACTTGATCGACGACGACTCGGAAACCGAAGACATCCATGATGTCGCCGAACGACTTTCTCTGAGCCTTCATCTTTGTATAAATTGAATAAAGGTGTTTTTCTCGACCGACCACGGTTGCATCGATTCCTTCACGTTTAAGGACCGCTAGGATCGACTTCCGTATTTCTTCCATTAAGGCCTTTCGATTACCGCGTGCAGCGGATACTGCACGACCGATCAATCCAGCGCGCAGCGGGTAGACGGTTTCGAAGCCAAGCTCTTCTAATTCAATCTTGATAGCGTTCATGCCTAGCCGGTTAGCTATGGGAGCGTAGAAGTCTAGAGTCTCGCGGGCGATCCGTCGTCGCCTGTCTCGGTCAAGCGCGCCGATGGTACGCATGTTGTGTAGCCTGTCTGCTAATTTAACGAGAATGACTCTCAGGTCCCGTGTCGTCGCCATTGCCATCTTCTGAAAATTTTCCGCATGTTCTTCGGCTGATGTCTTATAGATGGTCGCAAGCTTGGATACGCCGTCCACAATGTCCGCAACTTCTTGCCCGAACGATTCGACCAGAACTTCTTTGTCTATACCTGTATCTTCAAGGACATCGTGCAGTAACGCGGCCATAATGGACTGATGGTCCATGTGCATGTCGGCGAGGACGCCCGCTACAGCCAAGGGGTGCGTAACGTATGGATGGCCAGATAGTCGACGCTGACCGTCGTGCGCTTCTTCTGCAAATTGATAGGCGCGCCTAACACGCCTGAGCTCGCGTCTGTTCAGATACGATAAGGCCTTTGTGAGAGTCTTGGCGTTGGTAGGGGCAGCGATTTCATCGCTCAATGCTCGTGCGGCAAGTTGAGCCTGAAAGTAGGACTCAGAAGTTGTTTTCTCGATCATCTCCAAAGCCGAAAGCCGCATCCATTTCAGAATCGTCCGGCCTCACGTCACCGGCGTCAAGCACTTCGTCGGTAATCAGACCCTTGGCAATTTCTCGGAGGGCAATGACGGTGGGCTTGTCGCCCTCACCGTCCACAAGGGGTTCTGCTCGAAATTTAACCATCTGTCGGGCGCGACGTGTCGCAACCATGACCAATGCGAAGCGGTTTTCTACGTGTTCGAGACAATCTTCAACGGTTACTCGGGCCATAAATTGCTCGACGTTAAGCGGACGCGCGATTCTACTCGAATCGGGATTTGTCCGACAAGAGTCTGGCAGCGAGATCCGATACGTTTGATTTTGAAAAGAACGTACCGTTTCTCACGGAACTAATGATGTTTGTGAGTTCCAAGAGCGCCTCGTCAAAATCGTCATTAACGAGAACGTAGTCGAATTCGTGGAAATGAGATATTTCCTCAACTGCCAGATTAGTACGCCGTTGGATTTCCTCAGAGCTGTCTTCTCCGCGACACCGCAATCGTTCAACGAGAGCGATTCGAGAGGGTGGAAGAACAAAAATACTAGTTGTAGCGGGTTCCCTTTCGCGGACCTTTCTAGCGCCTTGCCAGTCGATTTCGAGTATGACGTCTAACCCGTTGGTTAGGTGGATATCAACGCTTTTGACAGTGGTCCCGTAGAGGTGACCGAAAACGTTGGCGTATTCGAGAAACGCCGACTTGGATTTCAGCGCCAGGAAATCAGCTCGAGCGGTGAAGTAATAATGTTTCCCCTCTTTTTCGCCTTGACGTTTGGGTCGGGTTGTATGAGAAACTGAGGAAACAAGCCTACGATCGGCTTGGAGAAGCGCGTTCACAAGACTTGTTTTACCGGCTCCAGATGGCGCGGAAATGACGAAAAGCCGTCCCGAACGTTGTGATCTTGAACTCATGCAATCGAGCGATTAAAGATAGGTTTGGGTTGCTTCAGCGTAGCGAAATCTGAGGAGCGCGACGTCATCACACCATTGTAACTTGATATGATGCGCTGATTTTCAACGTCCGGACGAATTGAGGGCAGGATGGATAGGCCAAGTGGCCGAGCGCCAGATGAGCTTCGTGCAATTACAATTACGCGTGATTTCACTAAGCACGCAGCCGCATCGGTACTAATAGAATTTGGTGATACAAAAGTAATTTGCACCGCTAGTGTCGAGGACAACGTTCCGGGATTCATGCGAGGACAAGGTCGTGGGTGGGTTACTGCTGAATACGGCATGTTGCCGGGGGCGACACATAGCCGAGCGGATAGAGAGGCGGCACGTGGTAAACAGAGCGGTCGTACGGTCGAAATACAGCGACTCATCGGCAGGTCTTTAAGGGCTGTGGTCGATTTGAATAAGTTGGGGGAGCGTACGATCAGAGTCGACTGCGACGTGATACAGGCTGACGGAGGAACGCGGACGGCTTCTATAACGGGGGGTTCTGTCGCGCTTGCCGATGCGATACTCCAGGTCGCTCCGGAAGCATTTATCGGCCTGGTCGGATCGATATCCGTGGGGGTGTTTCATGGCGTTCCGGTATTGGATTTGGACTATCCGGAGGACTCAAACGCAGACACGGACATGAACGTCGTCATGGTTGAAGGCGGTGGCTTTATCGAGATTCAAGGCACGGCGGAAGCAGCCCCGTTTGACGATGAAACGCTCGATGCGATGCTTGGATTAGCTAAAACTGGCATATCTGCACTATTTAGGGAACAACGACGCGCGCTGGGGCTGGCATCTTGACGGAAGAGGGAGCGAACCATTTCGTTCTCGATATGATTTCGCAAAGGGTGCTTAAGTTTGGTCCATTTACGCTCAAATCCGGCCGTCAAAGCCCGTACTTCTTCAACCTTGGAGCCATCGACCACGGCGATGGGCTTCGGCGTTTGGGGAGCGCTTACGCCGAACGATTGCGGTATCTGGAGTATGACTTTGATGTCATTTTTGGCCCGGCGTACAAAGGCATTCCGATTGCGGTATCGACTTCCATAGCGATGGCTGAAACTGGTAAACCTGTGGGTGTTGCATACAATCGAAAAGAACCGAAAGGACACGGGGAAGGAGGTGTTTTGGTTGGTACGCCTTTGGCGGAACGCAGAGTTGTTATCGTCGACGACGTGTTAACAGCAGGAACAGCCGTGGTGGAATCGGCTCGTCTGGTGCGGGAGGCGGGCGGCGACCTTGTTGGGGTCCTCGTCGCGCTCGACCGACAGGAGTACGTTGAAGAAGGATCTCTGACGGTTCTGAAAAGCATTTCGAGGGAGCTTTCGGTCCCCGTCGAAAGTATAGCGGGTCTGAATGACGTTGTTCGATGTATCAAGAGCGACCCCGAATACCGGCACACCCTGGCAGAGCTGACGAGATACCAACAAGCACACTGCCAAGTTTTGGAGTAGGCGTTAACCGGAGAATTTCTGAAATAATTGGGGAAAGGTTGCGTCTGGCACGCCTACCCAGTGTTACGAGCCGATATTCGTGAAACGCGACCCAGAAGCCAGTTATACCAATCGCATAAGCGCTGTATTCGATGAGGCGCTATTCTGGAATACTGCCGGCCGACTTATGTAGAACGTTCACCGATTAGAGTACCTATGCCACTATCGGTTAGGACCTCTAAGAGAAGGGCATGCGGTACTCGACCATCGATAATGTGTGCGCTTTGGACACCTCCCTCCACCGCGTCTAGTGCACAGCGCGCCTTCGGCAACATCCCGCCCTCGATGACACCTTGAGAAATCAATACCGCAGCTTTTTTACGGCTGAGGGACGCGATCGTGTCGTTGTTTACGTCGAGAATACCGGGGGTATTTGTAATGAGTATGAGTTTTTCGGCGCCGATGTGTTGTGCAATGCCGCTCGCTACCAAGTCTGCATTAATGTTAAGACTTTCACCGTTTTGTCCGACTCCGATGGGCGCGACCACCGGGATGAAATCTCTATCGATTAGAGACTCAAGTACCGCGTGATTAATAGATTCCACTTCACCAACTTGTCCAATATCGATAATTTCCGAAACGACGGAGCCTTCATTCGTCTCGGTTAATTCCATTCGTCGAGCACGGATCAGATTACCGTCTTTACCAGTGATTCCAACCGCCATTCCGCCGTTGTCGTTTATCAGAGACACGATTTCTTTATTGACCAAACCCCCGAGGACCATTTGCACTACGTCCATTGTTTCTTTGTTGGTTACTCGCATGCCTCCAACGAATCGCGTGACAATATTGAGTCGGCCAAGCAGCTCTTCTATTTGTGGCCCGCCACCGTGGACGACGATCGGATTCATCCCAACTACTTTCATCAAAATAACGTCTCGAGCGAAGGCTCGTTTTAAATCATCGTGCGCCATGGCATTTCCACCGTATTTGATGACAATGGTCGAACCGTGGAAACGTTGGATATACGGAAGCGCCTCGACGAGAATTCGCGCAGTCTCTTCATGCTCATTCATGGAATCACCAGTTCGGGATCTATACGGGCAATCGCGGTACGGAACGTGTTCTTGATACGCTGTAATGCTTCCGTACTTTCCGCTTCAAAACGCAGGCTAAGCACGGGACTCGTGTTGGACGCTCGAATCAATCCCCAGCCATCTTCGTAATCTACGCGGATACCGTCGATAGTTGCGATTTCTCCTTCGTCGAAGTAATGGCATCGGGAGAGCGCGTCAATGACATCGAATTTCCCCCTTTCCGTGGTTGGGATCTTAATCTCAGGCGTGGAAATGACGGGCGGGAAATCCAAAAAAATGTCCTCAACGGTTCGCGTTTCTGCGCTCAATAATTCGAGGAGGCGCGCTGCGCTGTAAAGCGCGTCGTCAAAACCAAACCAACGTTCGACGAAGCAAATGTGTCCGCTGAACTCTCCACCCAAAAGAGCCCCGGTTTCTTTCAGCTTAGCTTTGATGTGGGAATGTCCAGTCTTCCACATTAAAGCCTTTCCGCCGAGATCAGTAATGAGAGAAGCCAGGCGACTACTGCATTTAACATCGAAAATGATTTCGGCGCCGCGGTTACGACTAAGAATGTCTTGGGCAAGTAGCATCAGTATCCGATCGGGCCAAATGATCGTGCCGCAATTGCTAACAATGCCTAGACGATCTCCGTCTCCATCGAACGCGATGCCTAAATCTGCGCGTTGCTCATCAACTGCGGATATGAGGTCCAGTAGATTCGCAGGATCGGCAGGATCGGGGTGGTGGTTTGGGAAGTTCCCATCCACATCTGAATAGAGTGGAACGACGTTGCACCCGAGCATCGTAAATAGATCTGGCGCGACCAGACCCGCAACACCGTTACCGCAATCTACGACCACTTTAAGAGGTCGGGACAATCGAATGTCGTCACGAACTGCGCAAACGTAGTCGTTAATGATTTTCGTTTTCCGATAGGTCCCCATACCGTCTGGGAGATTTTTTCTAACAACTCTTTCGCGCAATCGCTGGATTGCTTCTTCGGCTAGGGTTGTGCCTCCAATCATCATCTTTAGACCGTTGTACTCCGGCGGATTATGCGAACCGGTGACCATGATTCCTGTTCCGATCGAAGACTGTGTTCCTGGGAATTCTGGCTCATCAATGCGGTGCGTCGCGTAATAAAGCAATGGGGTCGGCACCGTCCCCACGTCAATGACGTTGATACCGCCGTCGTTGAGTCCTTTCGCTAAGGATTGGCATAACAAAGGGGTCGAAATCCGACCGTCTCCCCCAATTACTGCAGCATGTTGTTCTTGGGATAATGCCTCGGCAGCAAACGCCCTTCCTATCCAATATACGACGGTTGGTGTCAGGTTAGTTTCCACTATCCCACGGATGTCGTAAGCACGAAATATATCCGGATCGAGTTGGATATCAGATTGTGCGGCTGGGCTTGCCATGGTTTGCTCAGTGTCCGTGCGTGCGTGAGGGAATTTGCGTGGAGTTGCTGTGAATAGGAGCGAGCTAGCTCAAAAGCGCAAGCATACTACCCGGTTCGAGAGTTTCAACGCTAGGTCCTACTGCTCGTATATAGCTCAGAGATTGCGGCGACCAACTTATTTGCAATCTCGGCTTTAGGTGACTTTTCAAAAGTGGTCTCGCCATGCTCATGCAAAAGGGTAACTTCGTTTTCGTCACTATCGAATCCGATGGAGTGGTCGGATACATCGTTCACGACGATTGCATCAAGGCATTTGCGCTCACGTTTTTGAACTGCATTTTTTATGAAGCTTTGTGTTTCTGCTGCGAATCCGACTAAGTAAGGGGGATCCGACAATGCGGCAACGCTTGCAAGAATGTCATCGTTTTCGACGAGCTCGATGGACATCGACGAGCCATTTTGTTGCATTTTTTTTATTTTGTGAAGTTCCGAATGGGAAGGTCGATAGTCGGCAACTGCAGCGACGCCAAACATGATGTCGATATCGTTCGCTATATCTAATACTGCCGACTTCATCTCTGCAGCAGAAATGATATTTATTTGCCGGACTCCCTTGGGCGGAGGTAGCGCGACGGGACCACTTACTAAGGTGACGATGGCACCAGCATCCCTGGCGGCCTCCGCGATCGCGTAGCCCTGCTTGCCAGAGCTTAAGTTCGTTATGTAGCGGACGGGATCAATCGATTCCCTTGTGGGCCCTGCAGTAACCAGAACCCTAACCCCGATCATCGGCGTATCGTTAGGGCCGGTTGTCATAAGCAAGTGCGAGACAATATCTTCTATCTTGAGCATTCTTCCTGGTCCAGTTTCGCCACAGGCTTGCTCGCCGCAGTCGGGTCCGATGATGCTAACGCCGTCAGTTTCGAGCACTCCGATGTTTCTTTTCGTTGCAGAGTGATTCCACATTTCCAGGTTCATAGCTGGTGCGACGACTGTCGGAGCCGTGGTCGCCAAGTAAAGGGTTGTGAGTAGATCATTGCTCAGGCCGTTCGCGAGACGCGCGAGTAGGTTTGCCGTTGCGGGTGCTATAAGTAATGTATCCGCCCAGCGGGCAAGTTCGATGTGTCCCATCGAGCGCTCGGCTTCTAAATCCCATAAATCGTTGCGAACGCGGTGTCCCGAGAGGGTGGTCAGGACCGTGGCTGTAACGAAGTGATTCGCCGATTCGGTCATTACCGGTATGACGTCCATCCCGGCAGCGGCGAGCTGCCGCACAAGTGCGGGTGTCTTGTAAGCCGCGATACCACCTCCGATGCCAAGTACGACGCGTTTCCCTTGCATTATTCATAGCTGTGAAAATCAGGGGGGCGCGAGGATAGCACGTCATATACCAGGCGTCGGGACGCTCGGGATCGAAGAGATTTTTTGTACCATCGATCGGTTGCTAAAAGTGTGGTATTTGGTTAACGCCCTTATTGGAAGAGGCCCGCATGAATTGGGGTTTCTGACTTGGTTTGGGGCGAGCGCTTTGGTATAAAGACGCATCCTTTTTTCGGCGTCCCCCATGTCCCAAGTGTGTCAAGTTACCGGTAAGCGGCCCATGAGCGGCAATCACGTTTCCCACGCAAACAATAAGACGCGGCGGCGATTTCTCCCGAACATTCAGAATCATCGGTTCTGGGTAGAAAATGAAAAGCGGTTTGTGCGGCTGCGAGTTTCGACGGCCGGGATGCGCATCATCGATAAAAAAGGCATTGAAGAAGTCCTTGCTGATATACGCAAACGCGGGGAGAAAGTCTGATGCGAGATAAAATTAAGTTGGTAAGCAGCGCGGATACTGGACACTACTACACGACGACGAAAAATAAGCGCCTCAGCCCTGACAAGCTCGAACTCAGAAAATATGACCCGGTCGTGCGTAAACACGTGATTTATCGGGAAGAGAAGATCAAGTAACTGCCAGAGCTTCCTGAGGTTGAAACAACGCGACGAGGTGTTGCCCGGGTTTTAGAGGGTCGACGCCTGGTCGAGGTTGTAGTTCGGGAATCGAGGCTTCGCTGGCCCGTAGTCGTTCCTAATGGGCTGTCCGGACTGCGACTTAGCGCGGTTGATCGGAGGGCGAAGTACCTACTATTTCGATTCTCGGGTGTGACGATGCTCATACATTTAGGCATGTCAGGACGGTTGCGCGTTGTTTCAGCAAATATGCCAGTGGGCAAGCATGATCACGTGGATTTTCATTTCGAGGACGATCAGGTATTGCGACTCAGCGATCCCCGACGATTCGGAAGTATTCACTTCTCACCCGACCCGGTTGAAGCGCATTGGTTGTTAAAAAATTTAGGGCCCGAGCCCCTGAGCGCCGATTTTAGTGGCGAATACTTGCACCACGTTTCTCGGCACCGTCGTCAGGCCATAAAAACGTTCATCATGAACGCGCAGGTCGTGGTTGGTGTGGGAAACATATACGCAAATGAGTCGCTTTATCGGGCCGGTATTCGTCCTCGAAATGCAGCCGGTCGCATTTCGAAGGATCGTTATGTAGGGCTTGAACGAGCTATCCGAAGCACGTTAGAGAAAGCAATCGCGATGGGCGGCACGACTTTGAGGGATTACGTTGGGAGCGATGGGAAGCCCGGATATTTTCGACAGGAATTATTCGTATATGGGCGTGAAGGTAAACGATGTCTTCGGTGCGAGACGATACTGAAGGGGATTCGGTTGGGGCAGCGAGCGACTGTGTACTGCCCGTATTGCCAGCATTGAGAGTGGCGGACAACAGCGCGGCTGACGAATATTGTTCGTAATGCTGAAGCCTGCTTCCAGTTCGAGAAAATCACATAGATGTGTCTGGTTAGGCAGTATCAGTTTTTATTAG
The DNA here is from genome assembly GCA_002313255.1 of Gammaproteobacteria bacterium UBA1119. Classification (GTDB taxonomy): domain Bacteria; phylum Pseudomonadota; class Gammaproteobacteria; order Pseudomonadales; family Azotimanducaceae; genus UBA11889. Next base: position 68,521 of record DCBA01000010.1, read on the forward strand.
GACGTACTCTGCTCTTTGTAATAGTCCACGATGGCGGGGTGAACGAAGTTGGATATATCACCGCCTAAAGCCGCGATTTCGCGAACTCGAGACGAGGACAGAAAAGACCACTTATGAGCGGTGGGTAGAAGAACATACTCGATGTCCTGATCCAAAGATTGATTCATGGATAGCATCTGGAATTCGTAGTCGTAATCGGTCAATGTGCGAAGTCCTCTCAATACGAAACGAGTGTTCTTCGAACGCACATAGTCCACCAGCAAACCGTTAAAACCTTCGACGGATACTTGATCGTCAAGATGGGCAAGTGCTTCGCGACAGAGTTCCATTCGATCGGCAAGGTATGTGGTCGGATCTTTATCGACAGACGTTCCTATCGCGATCACGACGTGGTCAAAAAGGTTTAGCGCTCGCTCGACAATGTTGGTATGGCCGTGAGTGATAGGGTTGAAGCTTCCTGGGTAAACTACTGACGACACGCTTGGACTCCAATATTCGCGGCGATACTAGCCCAACACCCAATCGGTCACAAACAGAAGGTTCGAAGACGCAACAGCGCGAAACTTACTTCACCTGCGAACGATTTTTTCCACACTTCATACTTGGGATGTGCAAATTCGGCTTGACGCGGTCTTTCCAGGTAAACGAAGGCGTCCGTTTCGAGGTGATGGTCCAGTAGGTCCAGAATGTTCTGATGCTGTTGATTTTCGAACGGAGGATCCAAGAAAACGATATCCCAGCTTTGCGTTTGACTCTCAAGCCAACTAGTGGCGTCGCTACACACGATGGTTGCTGGTGCTTCGAGCTCTGTCGCTGCCTTTTTGAGTTCCGCGGCCACCCGGGTATCAGAATCGACGAATGTTGCTCGAGCAGCACCGCGGGAAAGGGCTTCAAATCCCAACGCGCCGGTGCCGGCATATAGATCCAGAACTCGCGCGCCCGAAAGTTCGAGGTTAAGCCAGTTAAATAGCGATTCCCTTACCCGATCAAGGGTTGGGCGTAACCCTTCGGTGTTCGTGACAACGAGCTTTCGCCGCTTCCACTTACCACCGATAATACGGACGGTCTGGCGTTTATTTGATGGCACAAAGGGATAGTGGGAGAAGAAGGCGCAAAAAACGAGGGTTTACGAGGACGTTTTATTCGATCCCTCGGTAAAACCCGATTAAAGGTCTCCCATGGCATTGGGGATCTTGTTCTGGGCGAAAAAAGAATTGACGAGAACACTCTATTAGACCTCGAGGCAAGCTTGTTGACTACCGACGTCGGCATTGACGCCGCTGAGGCGATTATTGCGGGCCTCAAGGGGCGCCTATCACGCAACGAGCTTTCGGATAGGAAGGCGCTTCACCAGGCGTTACGGGTCGAATTAACTGAGATGGCGCGTCCTCTGGGCAAACCGTTCCAAATTGGGTCAGCAAGGCCTTTCGTGGTGCTTTTCATCGGGGTAAATGGAGTGGGAAAGACGACTACGATTGGCAAGCTATCCAAACACCTGGAAGTTGCTGGCTTTTCCACGTTGCTTGCAGCTGGGGACACGTTCCGAGCTGCTGCGACCGAACAGATCCAGGCGTGGGGTACTTCAAACGACGTCCCGGTCGTGGCCCAACAGTCAGGTGCTGACAGCGCGGCCGTCATTTACGATGCGATCGAAACGGCAAAACGTCGAGGCATAGATGTTGTATTGGCGGATACGGCGGGTCGATTGCAAGCAAAGAAAGGGCTCATGGATGAATTATCAAAAATAAAGCGCGTTATTGCCCGCACGGACGAAACTGCACCGCACGAATGCCTATTGGTGATTGACGCAAATGTTGGCCAAAATGCCTTGTCTCAACTCCATGACTTTGACGAGGCAGTCGGAGTGTCTGGCATGGTGGTGGCCAAGTTGGATGGCTCGGCCAGGGGTGGCGTCTTGTTTTCGCTGGCGCATGCGCAAGCTTCGCAGGAATGCACGCCGGTCTACTTCATTGGTCTTGGAGAGTCGGCGGACGATTTGGAGCCGTTCGATCCGGATGCTTTCGTCGAAGCATTACTCGCGCCGTGAGTAAGATCGAATTTCAGAGGGTCACGAAACGATTTCAGGGCGGCGGTGAAGCGCTAAAGGATGTATCGGTCGTCTTTCCCGAAGGGACCATGACATTTTTGACCGGTCACTCTGGGGCGGGGAAAAGTACGTTTCTTCGTCTACTTTTACGGACAGAAAGTCCCACGCGCGGCCAGATTTTCGTTAACGACGTCAATATCGTCAAATTACCCGTTAGAAAAATCCCTGCATACCGTCAAAATCTTGGGGCAGTATTTCAGGATCATCACCTGCTTTCGGAAAGGAGCGTGTACGAAAATGTGGCGCTGCCCCTCAAAGTCGCGGGTATGCGTGAGCAGGATGTCGCGAGGAGGGTTCGAGCAGCGCTGTCACGCGTAGGCTTGCTCGAAAAGGAACGGCTTGGAACGCGGGCTCTCTCGACGGGCGAACGACAGCGAGTGGGTATTGCTAGGGCCGTAGTCAATAGGCCTAAAGTACTTCTCGCCGACGAGCCGACAGGCAATCTCGATCCGGACTTATCGCGAGATATCATGACCTTGTTCGAACAGTTTAATCAGGTCGGAACAACCGTGATCGTAGCGAGCCATGATCGCGAATTGATTGATGCGATGGGGTTTCGAATTGTTGAGCTAGCTAGCGGCGGTGTGATCTGCGATGACGATTCGACAAACTTGGACAAATGGAAGGATGGCAGCGTCTAACGAACCATGGCCCAGGTCCAAGAGGCCTATTGCGGCAACGTTTCGAGATCACGTAAGTGTCATTAGGGATAGTGTTCGTTTCACGAGCCGTCGGTTCGGCACAAGCCTGTTGGTATGGCTTTTGATTGGCACCGCAATGTCGCTGCCAGCAGGCTTGTATTTGATCGAAAGAAATATCGAAGTGATCTCGAGACAGTGGGATAGCCTCAATAGCTTTTCGGTTTATTTCAAGGTCGGTGCGTCGGAGGGCGATATAAACGAATTGGTTCAACAAATTCGTAGCCACAGTGACGTTGTGACGGTTACAACGGTTACGCCCGAGGAAGCTCTGAACGAATTTAGTTCGTACAAGGTGATCATGGATGCGATGACGCTTCTTGAGTCCAATCCGCTACCAGCATCGGCGCGGGTCGCGGTAGATGATCAACTCTCTCTTAAGCGCCTTAGTGACGTCGCGTTGCAATTCGGGGAGCTAGGCGTCGTTGACGAAATTGTTGTCGAAAGGGCATGGCTTCAGCGCTTGCAAGCGATTGACGAGTTCATCAGTCGGCTAGGATGGGTGCTCGGTGTTTTATTCGGTGCGGGTGCGGTACTTATTACTGCGGCTTCGGTTCGTCTCGCACTTGAGTTGCGCCTTGAAGAAATCAAAGTACTCAAGCTAGTTGGTGCAACAAACGCATTTATTACGAGACCGTTCTTGTACTCTGGTGCGATCTACGGTCTCGGGGGAGCTTTGGTCGCGGCGATGGTCTTGTCGGCAGCTCTTATCTTACTTGAAGCTCCGCTCGGAGCCCTATGGTCGAGCTATGGTCAGATGGTGAATTTACAGGGCGATGAGCCGGCGTTTTACTTTGGCCTAGGCCTCGTTGGCGTGATTCTAGGTGTAATCGGAGGATTAGTGGCGTCAAATCAACGACTTAGGGAAATAAATATCGATTAATCAATGTGTTGACTCGGTTAGCACTCGTATGATGAGAGTGCTAAAATGCCATTATGTTGCTACCGAGGTTATCAAGTTGAGTACCGACGTTATGTTGTTGGAAATCGTGTCCCCAGGGCGGGATTTGGACGCGTATATCCGGACAATCAATGCACTACCGATACTGACACCTGAGCGGGAAAGGGAGCTAGCGGAACGTTTTTTTGATGACAATGATCTCGAAGCGGCTCGCGAGCTCGTGCTTTGCCATCTCCGTTTCGTTGTCCACCTTGCCAAAGGGTATCGGGGGTATGGATTACCGATCGGTGATCTTATTCAGGAAGGTAATGTTGGTCTTATGAAGGCGGTGAAGCGGTTCGATCCATCCTTCGGCGTGCGATTAGTGTCTTTTGCTGTTCATTGGATCAAGGCGGAAATCCACGAGTTTGTGTTGCGTAACTGGCGAGTCGTTAAGGTCGCGACGACCAAAGGACAACGAAAATTATTTTTTAATCTGCGAAATCGCAAAAAGACGCTTAGTTGGCTAACAGCAGAAGAAACCCGAGCTATTGCAGAGGATCTTGGTGTCGAACCGAAGGTCGTAACGCAGATGGAAGGGCGATTAGCCGCCCGCGATGTCGGATTTGACGGCGACGATACTGACGATGGAGATCATAGTAATAACTTCGGCGCGCCAGCTCATTTTCTAAGTGATGAAGGGCAAGATCCCGCCGACTTGGTAGAGAAAGAAGATTGGGCACAGCAGTCTCAAGCGAAACTACGAACTGCGATGGATCAGCTCGACGATCGCAGTCGGGATATCCTTCAGAATCGCTGGCTCGCAGAAGAAAAAACCACTCTACAAGAACTGGGGAAGAACTATGGCGTTTCTGCCGAGCGGATACGCCAGCTCGAGCAAAATGCCATGAAGAAGCTTAAAACCCATATGGAGGCTGCCTAAGAGCGCGTGTCACCCTTGCTGCTTTGGCTTGCAGCATTGTTGGGAGCGAGTGGCGTTATTGCCGGGGCTATTGAGTCGCATGTCTTTGAAAGTGGTAGCTCCGCCATGGAGATTGGCGTTAGATACCAACTGATTCATGCCGTCGCGATCTTTATTGTTGCTTTAGTCCCAGAACGGGTTAATCGGTGGTCGGGCTATATTTTTTCTATCGGCATACTCTTGTTTAGCGGTAGTTTGTACGGGATCGCATGGGGCGGTCCGGTTTGGCTCGGACCGCTAACTCCTTTGGGTGGAGTGCTACTTGTAGCAGGTTGGCTGCTCCTGCCCTGGAAACAAGAAAATTGATTTTCTCAAAGCCAACCTTCATTCGTCGGCGTGGACGGATGACAAACGCGCAACTGGGAGCGCTTAGTCGTCTGGATCCATTCCTGATGGACCCCGCTGTTGACGCGGCGGAAGTATTTAATCGGCAAGCGCCCACAGCTATGGAAATTGGCTTTGGGATGGGTCAAGCACTTGTTCATTTTGCCGGCTGTCATCCGGAGTGGAATTGCATTGGAGTGGATGTATATCGTCCGGGAATTGGGTCGCTTGTTCTCCAGTGTGAGCAAAAAAACATTAAGAACGTACGCATCGTTGAATCCGACGCTTTATCCGTTCTCGAGTGTCTTGAGGACAATTCGATCGAGCTGATTATGGTTTTTTTCCCCGATCCATGGCCGAAAAAGCACCACCACAAGCGACGTCTCGTAACCCCGGCATTTGCAACCTTAGCTTCAAGTAAACTGAACCCCGGTGGACGGCTGCGGCTTGCAACAGACTGGTTACCCTACGCCGAAACGATCGTTGAAGCCCTACAAGGTAATCCGGAACTTCACGGTGGCATCTCGGATCGATGGCCACTGCGTCCCCCGACCAAGTTCGAGGAGCGCGCCCGACAGCTTCGGCATTGCGTTCAAGACTTTTGTTATACGAAGGTTAGATAACCCTTTTAGGAACTGGGATCGGTCAAATATGCTCGGTAAACGGATTTCAGTTGAGGAATTGACTAACCACGGCATTTAGTTGGGAGTAGCCTCTTTCCGTCACCTGGAGCCGGCCTGGTTGCATGAGTTCCCATGACACGAGTCGATCAACGACGTCAGAAATAACTTCATACGAAAGCCCGGTTGTTTGGGAAAACAGTGACGTTTCGACGCCTTCAGTTAGTCGGAGGGCGTTCATCATGAATTCAACGGGCAATTCGTCGTGCGATACGTCGACGATTTCGGTCGGCGCACCAGCGAGGTAAAGCCTTGGTTGGCGGGGTTTCATGGTGCGGATGATTTTGCCGCCTCGACCAATCTTGCCATGCGCGCCAGCACCAATACCGACGTAGTCTCCAAAACGCCAGTAATTCACGTTATGGCGACAACGAGCGCCGTCACGTCCAAAAGCAGAGACTTCGTATTGGGAATAGCCGTTTTCCTCCAATAGTTCTCTCCCCGCGTCGTTCATATCGGCCCGGAGATCATCCGATGCCAATTTAGGTGGTCGGCGATGGAATTCGGTTCGAGGTTCGATGGTCAGTTGGTACCAAGATAGGTGGTCAGTTCCAAAACTTATGGCACGCTCGAGATCGGCCATGGCGCCATCCAAGTTTTGATTCGGTAATCCAAACATGAGGTCGAGATTGACGCTATCAAATCCTGCCGTTAGGGCATTTTCCACGGCTTTCGAGGCATCATCAGAGTTATGAACCCGCCCGAGTTTTTTGAGTTGTTCAGGGTCGAAGGATTGCACGCCAATCGAAATTCGGGTTATTCCGGCGTCCAAATATGCTTCGAAAGCATCGTGTTCTAGCGTTCCTGGGTTCGCCTCCATAGTAATTTCGGGAACGTTTTGACGACCAACTGATTGTAGAAATCGAGCGAGGGCGTTAGCGGAAAATAAACTTGGCGTTCCGCCGCCTAGATAGATGGTGTCGATACTTTGTCCGGTAGAATCGAGCTCTGAATTGAAGTCCTCCATTAGGCGAGATACGTAACCTATTTCATCCAGTTCGCTATGGAGCGGATGTGAGTTGAAATCGCAATAGGGGCATTTGCGCACACACCATGGGAAATGCGTATAGAGGCCGAGACCCATTAAATCTGTGCTCGCCGATCTTGAATTGACCGAATGAGGTTTGTTGAGGCAATGGCGCGATGGCTTAAGCGGTTCTTTAATTCTGGCTCCATCTGCGCGGCTGTTATTTGGAAGCCTTTGGCTACAAAAAGAGGATCGTAACCAAAACCGTTATTTCCTTTCGCCTCATCCGCAATGTTTCCATGCCACTCGCCAAAAGCCACGATAGGCGTTGGGTCTTCTGAGTGAAGAAGAAAAACGAGTGTGCAAAAAAAATACGCCCGCCGACTTTCGGAGTTGCGAAGGGCTTCTAAAAGCTTCAAGTTGTTCTTTTCCGGGTTCGCGGACGTGCCGGCGTAGCGAGCCGAATAAATGCCTGGAGCGCCATTCAACGATGGGACCACTAACCCCGAATCGTCCGCCAGTGTCGGTAACGACGTCAGTCGACTTGCGTGTCGTGCCTTGAGCAGAGCGTTTTCTAGGAACGAAGCGCCGGTTTCAGGGATGGCGTCTATCTTATAGTGCGATTGTGGTCTCAGCTCGAATTCGATGGACGAGAGTAACAGCTTGAATTCGTCGAGCTTGCCCTTACTACCACTAGCTAGTACGGCGGTTTGAAAACGCATCCCCTCACCTTAATGCTTTTCAATGACGCCGAGAAAAAAATGCGAGACCTGCTTGAATTATGGCGGCCATTAAATTTGAGTTAGCTTCGAGAGATTTTTCAGGTCTAACCAAAAGGCATAACACGGTTGTTTCACAACGCCCGGCCGAGTCGATAGAACGCAATTGCGCCGAAAAGATTTGGGAACCGCTTCATTAGGGAGCCTGTCTTGTAAGAAGAACTAAAGACTAGTCGCTGGATAACACGTAGATCCTTTTCTTCGCAGAGTTGTTCGAAATCCAAAAACGTGCAGGGTCGAATATTTGGGGTATCAAACCAGCGGTGAGGTATTGGCTGGGATACCGGGACGTTGCCACTGGTAAGCATTCGCACACGGTGTCCCCAGTAGCCGAAGTTAGGGAACGTTACGATGCACTCTTCGCCTATTCGTAACATCTCGTCAAGCAATTGGTGCGGAGAATCGATAGCTTGAAGTGTCTCGGTCATCACCACCATATCAAAACTTTTATCGGTAAAGCGTTGTAGACCTTCATTTAGATCGTGTTCGACGACGTTGATCCCTCGCTGGATACAAGCAGCGATTTCGTCTGCGTCGTTTTCGATTCCGTAGCCTAGAATGTTCTTGGCGTGTGCCAGATGCTCCAACAATTCACCGCTACCACAACCAAGATCGAGTACACGGGCGTCGCGCTTAATAAGGTTTGCGATAATTCTAAGATCTTCTCTCATAAGTCACGTTCCCGCGCGATGCGGCCCATGTAGGCGTGTAAAACGCCAAAATAACGGGGTATCGGTAATAGAAAGGAATCGTGCCCGAAGGTCGATTCGATAGTCGTGCTTATTACATCTTTACCGGCGGCGATGAGCGCGTCAACGATTGTATCGGAGCGTTCCGGGGCAAATCGCCAGTCCGAGGTAAAGGAAGCAACCAAGAATTTCGCTTTTGCATTGGCGAGGGCTCTAACTAGGTCATCGTTGAATTCACGAGCGGGATCGAAATAATCGAGTGCTCGAGTCATAAGTATGTACGTATTAGCGTCAAACAATTTCGAGAATGTTTCCCCTTGATAGTGAAGATAACTTTCTACCTGAAATTCAACGTCCTGCCCTAGCGCAATATCGCCAGACTTCAGCTCTCGACCAAATCTGTCGCCCATCGCGTCGTCGGAAAGATAGGTGACGTGACCGACCATTCGTGCCAATCCAAGGCCTCTCTCGGGATTTACTCCCCTTGTTTGGTAGTGCCCGCCGTTAAATTCTGGATCGCTGGAAATAGCGAACCGCGCAATCTCATTGAAGGCGATGTTTTGTGCGGAAAGCTTTGGTGTGCATGCGATGAGTAGGGCGTGCGCCACTCGATCCGGGTAATCGATGGTCCATTGCATTGCCTGCATGCCGCCGAGACTTCCCCCGATGACGGCGGCGAACTTATCGATCCCAAGCGTTTGCGCAAGCATGTGTTGGGTTTGGACCCAATCTTTAACGGTTACAGTGGGGAAAGTGGGACCGTAGATCTCGCCTGTATCGGGATTAATAGAAGTCGGTCCGGTGGTTCCGTGGCAGCCACCGAGATTGTTCAGGCTCAACACGTAAAAGTGATCGGTGTCGATAGGTTTGCCGGGACCGATACAGTTGTCCCACCATCCTGGTTTTGTGTCTTCGCGAGTGTGATAGCCAGCGGCGTGATGGTGTCCGGATAGAGCGTGGCAGATTAGAACAGCGTTATTACGTTCTTCGTTGAGTCTCCCATAGGTTTCATATACGAGTTCAAATCCAGGTAATTTCGCACCGGATTGCAGCGTAATCGACGAGTCAAACCGGTGGGATAGTGGCTTGACCAACCCAACGGAGTTGTCGGGTATCTCTGAGGCCATACAGAATACGAACCAATACCGAAAATCGGACGCGGAGTCTAAAACACCCCTTGGCTAAGCACCAATTAACGCGAAGGGTATCAACTACAAGAGCAACCCAGGTAGAAGCCATCGTTGAATTATCCAAAGAATGACGATGGTGATCATTGGTGATAAGTCGATCATGCTGACTGGCGGCAACAATTTTTTTGCTGGACGCAGTACCGGTTCGCAAATTTGATTGAGTAACGTCGTCGCTGGGGATCGCGACCCATGGATGATGCCGAACTGAACAAGCCAACTCAGTGCAATCGAAATGAAAATCGTGAAGAGAAAAATTGAGACGAGCAGATCAAGGGTTTGGTACAGCTCGAAACGGGTCAATTTCCACCAATCAATAGTTTCAATTTCGCCGCGGGAAAAAATATTGGTGAGGTCGGCGAGTGTGTAGGCGATCAACGTAGCGCCAAACGACGCTAAATCTAAGTTCCTGTAGGTTGGTAGGACTTGCCGGACAACTAGCAATATGGGATTTGTAAAACGGACAATCGCGCTCGAAATCGGGTTGTAGAAATCGGCGTGTACCGCCTGCAGGACAAACCGCATTAAGAAAAGGAATGCGAAAATGCTCAACACCAGTTGCACAACAAATACGATTGGCTCAAGCATCATTATCGACCTCTTGTGATAACTCAATAGAACGTTCGCGAGCTTCAAAGATGGCGCGAACGATCGTCCCTTGCATGTCTTCGCGGTTAAAGACGGCGATCGCCCTCTCTGTAGTTCCCCCCGGCGACGTCACATTCTGTCTAAGTATCTCGAGGTCCTCATCCCTACTTATTGCCATCTTAGCCCCACCTAGCGCAGTTTTTAGAGTGAGTTTGCGCGCGATTTCAGGAATCAAGCCGAGTTCGATAGCTGCCTTAATCATGGACTCGATCAGGTAAAAGAAATAGGCAGGTCCGCTTCCCGAAATCGCGGTAACTGCATCTAGGTCAGCGTCTTCTTTAAACCACAATACGTCACCCACGCAAACGAGAATACGGTGTGCCAACTCCGCTTGAGGGTCGGTGGTTCGGGTATTTCGTACAAGACCACTGATTCCAGCACCGATTAATGCCGGGGTGTTGGGCATACAGCGCACGATCGATACAGTCTCACCGAACCAAGCGTTGAGGGCACTAAGTGGGATACCGGCTGCAATCGACAATACCAACTGGTGCGTGATTAATGGTGCGATTTCTAACGCGACCGATCGAATGATCTGTGGTTTAACGGCCAATACAACGACGTCTGCGCCGGCAACAGCGCGTTTATTATCCGCAGTGGTTTTGATTTCTGATTTCGCGAAGCGGTCGAGTTGGGATGCGATTGGGTCAGCAACGATGACGCTTGGGGGTCTGTCCGCACCAAGAAGGCCAATCGCCAATGCGTATGCCATGTTGCCTCCACCAATGAAGGCAATCTGATTGCTCATTGCAGTGATCCTCTTGGCCCAAAGAGAACTGTTCCCAGTCTCAATAAGGTTGCGCCCTCTGCCACCGCGATAGCGAAATCGTTGGACATGCCCATTGAAAGAGTGTCCCAATTATCGTCGCCAATATCGCGGTACTTTCGGAATAGTTCTGCTGCTTGGCGAAATCCTTCTTGGATGAAAGAGCTGTCAGAGTTTGGTTTTGGGATGGTCATAAAACCTCGGACGCGTAGGTGCGTTAGTTGCTTGGTATGTCGTAGTAGCTCTTCCACGTCTCGTGCTGATACCCCTGATTTTTGAACCTCCTCATCGAGGTTAAGTTGCAAGCACACGTTTAATGGATTGTTGGGCCGAAACTCGGCCCTGGCAGCGTTAAGTCGGGACGCGATGTTCGCTCTATCAATACTGTGGACCCACTGGAAGTATCGAGCCAGGTCCTTGGTCTTATTGGATTGAATTCCTCCGATATAATGCCAAGTAAGCGGCAGATCCCGTAGTTCATGTATTTTTTGGACCGCTTCTTGAACATAGTTTTCGCCAAAGTTTTCGATGCCCGAATCGTATGCGAGGCGGATCTCGGCACTGCTTCGAGTCTTCGAGACCGCTAACACGCGCACAGAGCCGTTGCCTCGACCACTACTATCGCAAGCAACTTTAATTGCATGGTGAACCATTTGTATTTGTTCGTGGATCACTTTCGATTTCGATGAGTCGTTTCAATATGGTTTGGCAAAGTTTAATCCTCACGTTTTGAAATAGCTTAATCAGGTTGGTTTTCCTGCAGTGTGCTTAACCATGTTTCGGCAATAATTGTTGCGGCCATCGCATGATTCGATGTCTTCCCACCACGAGTACGATCGATGGCTTCGAACGACGATAGCCGCTCATCGGCGAATTGGACTCGAACTCCGTACCGTTTGCCAAGATCGCTTCCGAAACGCCTGGATTCGACCGACATTTCGGATTCGGTATCGTCCATGTTAAGGGGTAAGCCGACCACCAGTGTCTCGGGTTCCCATTGCGCGACAATCGGATCGATCGTTGCCCAACTAGGCCGACCTTTTTTTGCTCGTGCTGTAGTTAAGGGAGTGGCAGTCCCGTGACGCGGCTCGGCGACTGCGATGCCGATCCAGGTCTTGCCATAATCAAACGCAAGGATCGCCAAAATCAGGCGTGGCCTAAATGAGGCGACATCAACTGAAAATTTATGCCTAGGGACTTTGCCGCGACATCAACGCGCTTATGAAAAGGTGTGTCGAATAGGATTTCGTTGGTGGCCGGGACCGTTAACCAGGCGTTGTCTGCCAATTCGCTCTCGAGCTGTCCTTCGCCCCAACCGGCGTATCCGAGGGTCACAATAAAATGCTCTGGGCCGTCGCCGGTGCCTATTATTTCAAGAATATCCCGCGACGCTGTTAACAGCAGATCGTTTCCGATGGGCATACTGCCGCTTGTTTGAACGTCGGTGCTGTGGAGAACGAACCCGCGTTCCTGTTGTACCGGTCCGCCCTCTACGACGACCAAGTCGGCATCGACGTTGGTCGCGCAGTCAAATTTTTTCAGGAGTTCGGTGAGAGCGAGGTCTGTAGGCCTATTTATCATCAAGCCCAGCGCCCCTTGTTCGTTATGATCGCAGATATACGTGAGGGTATTACCAAAGTAGGTTCCCGTTTGATTGGGCATGGCCAGCAGCAATTGGTGCTGAAGGGATGAAGAAATCACTAGGAAGCTTCGGGTAGTTTTTGTTCAATCGCGTCGAGGAGCGTTGACGCAATGTCCAATCCAAAAAACGCATCGAGTTCTCGGACGCAGGTTGGACAGGTGACATTTACTTCGGTCAGATAATCACCGATCACGTCGATACCGACGAAAGTTAACCCTCGGGCGCGAAGTTCGGGCCCTAATGCTTTGGCAATTTCTTTATCGCGGAGACTTAATGGTTGCCCGACGCCTGTACCGCCGGCGGCAAGATTTCCACGAGTCTCGCCTGAGGCAGGAATGCGAGCCAGTGCGTATGGCAGAGGTTCACCGTCGATTAACAGGATACGTTTGTCTCCTTCGGCGATTTCCGGAATGTATCTTTGCGCCATTATTTGACGCCTGCCGTTGTCCGTCAGCGTCTCAATGATGACCCGAAGATTTGGGTCGTTTTTACTGGCGCGAAAGATACTCATTCCGCCCATACCATCGAGTTTTTTAAAGATCACGTCACCCTGGTCGCGATGGAATGCTAATAGCAAATCCTCGCGACACGAAACCAGGGAAGGGGGCTGATATTTGGCAAACCTCGTAGCGAAGAACTTTTCATTGCAATCTCGAAGACTACGGGGGTCATTGACGACCAAAGCACCTTCGGATTGGCCGCGCTCTAGGAGGTAAGTCGAATAAATGTAGTCCATGTCGAATGGTGGGTCCTTGCGCATCATAACGATATCGATCTCACCGAGTGCGTATGTTTCCTCTTCCCCGCACAGGAACCACTGCGCGCAAGCGTGAGCAGGGTCTAACGTTTCGACAAAGCCTTCTTCCAGTCGCAAATTGCGGGCCAGGGCGATGACGCGTTCTCCGTCCCATACGAGCCCACTTTGTTCGAGAACACTGACCTGCCATCCACGTCGTTGGGCCGCACGGACCATCGCCAGCGTCGAATCTTTTTTTAGATTCAACGTTTCAAGGGGATCGATCACAAACGCGATGTGGACCATGTCGACGAGCCGTTTGTTTTAGTGATGCGTAAATTACGCAGAACGCCTGCGAGCGGCAATAGAAAACATGGAAATGGCGAGTCGATCATGAGAATGCGCCTGTCCCCGTACTCTTGTGGTGCATAACAAAGGATAAAGAACACCGCAGTTTTACCCGATCAACGGAATTCATACTTGGGGGACCTCCCATTGCCATCTTTGTCGTATGGAGGACAACGCGACAGCGGCGGCGGTTGCGGTGCGTAGAATGATGGGACCGAGGCCAACCGCTTCAAAACCGGCTTCGCTGGCTAGTTGAAGTTCATTAGGCGACCAGTCGCCTTCGGGTCCGACGGCAATGCAAGTATTCGTTAAATCAGTCGAAAATTCGGTTGCTTCGGTTTCGGGTACTGCGATCAGTTTTCGATCACAATCACAGCGGTTCGCGGCAGATTCGAGATCTTCGCCAATGCGAAGTTCGGGTATCCAGACCCTACCGCATTGTTCGGCTGCGTGGCTTATGACATTGGTAAGGCGTTCAGGCTTAGGTAGTCGAGTTTGGGTCCGGTCTGCGTTGATCACGTTGATATGGGTCGCGCCGAGTTCAGTAGCCTGTTGAACGATGGTTTCGATACGGTATTTGACGAGTGCGATTAGCAGAACTAATCGAGGGGTTGGAGTGGGAATAGAACGAGACAAGGCCCCAAGTTGGAGCACGGCGGATCGCGAGTCCGCAACCGTCATCTGTGCTTCGTATTCTTGTCCGAACCCGTCAAAACAAAGTATTGAATTGCCGATCTGCAGACGCAGAACGCGCACAAGGTAGCTTGAACTTTCCGGGCTCAGCGCGAGACTCAAGCCGGGGCTCAGCGTTATTCTCTTGGGGTCAACGTAGAGACGTTTCAACTCAAACTTAAATTTCGCGCGATCTGAACACTGGCATGCGGCTTATTAAGCGTATAGAAATGGATGCCCGGTGCACCCCCGTTCAGCAAGCGTTCACACAAGTTGGTGACGACTTCGATGCCGAACGCGAGCAAATCTTCGGGTTTGTCAGCCAGGTGTGCTAAGCGGGTACGGATCCAACGGGGAATGTCAGCGCCACAGCCATCAGAAAACTTAACCAAGCCTTCGTAATTCGTAATCGGCATGATGCCAGGGACTATGGGCGTTTCGATTCCGTGCGAGCGGCAGCGGTCGATGAAGTAAAAATAACTGTCGGCATTAAAAAAATACTGGGTGATACAGCCGTTGGCGCCTGATTCGATTTTCTTGCGTAAGAAACGGATATCGTCCTCCGGCGATATCGCATCCGGGTGTGTTTCTGGATAGGCGGCTACGTAAAGGTTGAACGTATTGCCGAAGTGCCTGCGGATTAGCTTGACCAGCGAGTGTGCTCGACGAATACGGGCGGTCGAACCAATCCCCGAGGGGGGATCTCCTCTAAGCGCGACCATACGAGTAACTCCAAGTTCCCGATATTTTTCGATTAATGACACGAGAGTACTTTCGGAGTCGTCGCCCCAGGACAAATGGGGTGCCGTGGTCATTCCGTTCTCCATGAGTTTAACCACGGTTTGGTAAGTACGAGTTCGGGTGCTACCACCTGCACCATAGGTGACGGAAAAATAAGCGGGATTAGTTGCCGCAAGCGCCTCGGCGGTTTCAATTAATCTTGTTCTGCCAGCCTCTGTTTGGGGCGGAAAAAACTCGTAACTGATCTGCGGCTGAGACACGTGCTGACTTACGCGTTTGCTAACGTTTCCGCGCGGTCCGTTCTTTCCCAGGTGAAGTCGTTTTCTGTGCGCCCGAAGTGACCGTAAGCTGCGGTGCTTTGGTAGATTGGACGCTTGAGATCGAGCATCGCGATAAGCCCGCTAGGACGAAGGTCAAAGTGTTCGCGAATTAATTGTTCAATCCGGTCGTCGGCGACCTGCCCGGTACCAAACGTTTCAACGCTAATTGAGGTCGGTTCAGCAACGCCAATGGCATAGCTGATTTGAATTTCACAACGCGCTGCGAGGCCTGCGGCAACGATGTTTTTGGCGACGTAGCGACTCGCGTAGGCCGCCGAGCGATCGACCTTCGAGGGGTCCTTCCCCGAGAAGGCTCCACCACCGTGCCGTGCCATGCCGCCATACGTATCGACGATAATTTTACGACCGGTTAAGCCGCAATCGCCTCGTGGCCCGCCAATCACAAATTGGCCGGTGGGATTGATGTAAACCTGGGTGTCGGGGGTCATCCAGTTGCCCGGCAAGGTGGGTTTAATGATTTCTTCCATCACTGCCTCGTGGAGGTCGTTTTGGGTCACTTCAGGACTGTGTTGTGTGGATAGCACGACTGCATCAATGGCGACTGGGACACCGTTTTCATAGCGGAACGTGAGCTGACTTTTGGCGTCCGGACGGAGAAAGTCGAGAGAGTTGCGACGAACTTCAGCTTGTTTTTTGACCAGTCGATGGGCATATGTGATTGGGGCTGGCATCAGCACGTCCGTTTCGTTCGTTGCATAGCCAAACATTAACCCTTGGTCGCCGGCTCCCTGTTCGTGACTGTCACTTTCGTCAACGCCCATCGCGATGTCTGTGGATTGCATCCCGAGTGCGTTCATGATCGCGCACGACTCAAGGTCGAAGCCCGTTGAAAGATCGGTGTAGCCGATCTCTGTAATGACCTTGCGAACTATTTTCTCGACGTCAATGTTTGCTGTTGAACGGGTTTCTCCCGCCACGACAACGATGCCCGTTTTGATCAAGGTTTCACACGCGACACGCGACTCGCTGTCTTGTTCGAGCATTGCATCCACAACGGCGTCTGATATTTGATCGGCCATCTTGTCGGGGTGGCCCTCAGAAACCGATTCGGAAGTAAAAACGCTAAAGTTTGCCATCGCCATCCCTTCTTTCTTCAGCTGCATTGTACGAAAGCTTACCCTCGGTCGCTTGTGATCTACGTCCATTTTACATGTATGACCCTCAACGCTAGACGACCCATTACATTGCACCCACAATAGCGGCGCCCATCACGAAGTGACGAAAGTATGCCTTCCCGTTTTGAAAGAGCGAATGCAATACGTGCGCTCGCCATGGATGCTGTGGAAAAAGCTAATTCTGGCCACCCTGGTGCGCCCATGGGGTTGGCAGACATCGCGGAAGTTTTATGGCGCGATGTGCTTCGATACAACCCCGCTAACCCCAACTGGTGGAATCGAGACCGCTTCGTCCTGTCCAATGGACACGGATCTATGTTGCTTTACGCCGTTTTACACTTAACGGGTTACGATGTTTCCATAGACGACATCAAAGCGTTTAGACAGCTTGGGTCAGTGACAGCAGGCCATCCCGAACGAGGAGAATGTCCAGGCGTAGAGACGACGACGGGGCCTTTGGGTCAAGGATTCGCCAATGCAGTAGGGATGGCGTTGGCTGAGCTCATGCTCGCGCGACACTACAATCGTGACGGTTTCGACGTGGTTGATCATCGCACCTGGGTGATCGTAGGTGACGGCTGTCTCATGGAAGGTATTTCCCATGAGGCGGCGTCATTAGCGGGAACTTTGGGGTTAGGAAAGCTTGTTGCGATATACGACAACAACGGTATTTCGATCGATGGCGATACCGCCGGTTGGTTTACTGAGGATGTCCCTGCGCGTTTCGAAGCATATGGGTGGCGCGTTATTCGTGATGTTGATGGACATGATCCCGATGCTGTGATTACCGCGTGCAAGTCGGCAACGGACTCTAATAGCGCTCCAACCCTCATTTGTTGTCGTACGACGATTGGCTTTGGCGCGCCCGGAAAAAGCGGTTCGGCGGCAGCACATGGCTCGCCACTTGGTGGCGACGAAGTCCGTGGTGCACGTCGGAGACTTCAATGGGAATACGAACCCTTCGAAATACCGGATCATCTGTACCGCGAATGGAATATGCGGGATAGCGGCAATTCGTTTGAAGAGACGTGGAATAGGCTTTTCGCTCGATATCGAAAAGAGCACGCGTCGTTAGCTGACGAATTGAGTCGACGAATGGAGGGGCACCTGCCGGAGGGTTGGTCCTTGATTCTCGATAAGCTGGCTATGGCGAATCAGAAAGACCCGAAGGCGTTGGAAACTCGGAAAGCGTCGAAGCTATGTCTGGATGCGATAGGCCCACACCTTCCGGAATTGGTTGGAGGTTCTGCAGATTTAACAGGATCAAATAACACCAAATGGGACGGTGCCGGATGGCTTGTGGACGGCGGACGTTATCTGAATTACGGGGTGCGAGAATTCGGTATGTCCGCGATTGCGAATGGGATTGCCGTGCATGGCGGCTTTATCCCGTTTACGGGAACGTTTTTGGTGTTTATGGAATATGCACGAAACGCGGTACGACTTGCTTCGTTGATGCAAGTACGCAATATATTTGTCTACACACACGACTCCGTTGGTCTGGGTGAAGATGGGCCTACTCACCAGCCCGTCGAGCAATTAAGTAATTTGCGGATGACGCCCAACTTATCGGTCTGGCGGCCGTGTGACACGGTGGAGACTTGCATCGCATGGAAGCAGGCGCTCGCCAGAGTGGAAGGGCCGACGGCGGTAATTTTGACCCGACAAAAAACCAGCGCCCAAATTCGTGACGAGTCGACCGTCAACGCCATTGCGTGCGGTGGATACATATTGCGCCGAGAGTCAAAGTCTTTAGATGTAATTCTCATCGCAACGGGTTCGGAGGTTGGGATTGCCATGGAAGCGGCAGGTGTTCTTGAGGGAGATGGCCTCGGTTGTCGAGTCGTTTCGATGCCTAGTGTCGATCACTTCCTGCAGCAGTCAGTGTCGTACCAAGCTCAAGTTTTACCACCGGAACATAGGGCGCGCGTCGCGGTTGAAGCCGCGCATCCAGACTACTGGTATCGTTTTGTCGGCTTTGATGGTCGGATTGTAGGCGTGGACCGATTTGGAGTTTCGGCACCTGGCGACGTTGCAATGGATGCTCTCGGTATTAACGCCGAGGCGGTTGTTGGGGCGGCACGTGAGACGATTGGCTAGTGAGATATAAACGCCTCGGCGATTTTCCCCTGGCAGGCAAACGGGTTCTGATTCGAGAAGATTTTAATGTACCGATTAAGGATGGGTCGGTGACTAGTAATGCACGTATCCGTGCCGCAATACCAACGATTGAGCATTGCATTCGCGAGAAGGCTGCAGTCGTCATCATGTCGCACCTTGGTCGGCCGGAGGAAGAGGCCTTCGATGCCAAGTTGAGTCTTCGGCCTGTTGCGAAAGAACTAAGTGCGATGCTGGGTATTCAAGTGGACTTGATTTCGGATTGGCGCCGGCATCTTGACGTGCAACCGGGCGTCGCCGTTCTGATTGAAAATGTTCGATTTGAAAAGGGCGAAGCGTCAAACGAGCGTGATCTAGGAAGGGCATACGCGCGGTTGTGTGACATCTTCGTAATGGATGCTTTCGCGACTGCTCATCGAGCCCATGCATCGACCCATGCGGTTGCGGAGTTTGCGGACGAGGCATGCGCGGGCCCCCTTTTATCTGCGGAGCTCGATGTGCTTGCCCGTGTGCTAGAAAATCCACAACGACCCTTAGTTGCCATCGTCGGCGGTTCTAAGGTGTCCACTAAATTGAATACGTTACATAGTCTCGCTGATATTGCGGATACGATTGTGGTTGGAGGAGGGATTGCCAACACCTTTTTGTTGGCAGCGGGAAAGCCGATCGGTCGATCCCTCGCGGAGCCCGAACTCGTTGACGTTGCTGAATCAATCATTGCCCGAAGTGTAGTTTTGGAACACGTAGACGTTATGACGGGGGCGGAATTAAACGACAAAGCAACGGCGCGACTTTGCCTCGCGGATGGCGTTGGCGAAGATGACGTTATTGGTGATATTGGTCCTCAATCGGCTAGACGGATCGCGGACCTGGTTCATAACGCTGGAACCGTAATTTGGAACGGACCGGTAGGGGTATTTGAGATCGATCAATTTGGAGAGGGTACTCGGCTCGTCGCTGAGGCCATAGCGCAATCGTCAGCCTTTTCGATTGCCGGGGGCGGAGACACCATAGCGGCGATCGAAAAATATGAAATTGAAAACGAAATCTCATACATATCGACTGGGGGAGGCGCTTTTCTTGAATTCTTAGGGGGCCTCAGCCTTCCGGCGTTGGAAGTATTGGAGGCGCGCGTGTAGGACGTTTGAGGCATGCCGCGGCACGCGGATTGCGCGATAGAGAATTAGGACTTGTTGACGGCTTCCGAGAGATACTTCAACTGCGATGAACGGATAAGGATTCTTCGTGGAAAACATTGAGGCTCTTAACGAAATTTTTTCGCGCGGTCGGGTAAAAACAGACCAAGCGGATCTCATACATTGGGGTACGGACTGGACACGGAGTTTCGAGGTCGCGCCGCAAGCCGTGGTTTTTCCGGAGCGTATCGATGAACTCGTCGCGCTAGTTAAACTCGCTCGTGAGTACTCACTCAAATTGGTCCCGTCCGGCGGCCGCACGGGGCTTTCTGGAGGCGCGGTTGCTTCAAACGACGAAGTTATCGTTTCGTTCGATCGAATGAATCAGATTCATGCGTTTAATCCAACCGATCGAATCGTCGGCTGTCAGGCCGGAGTGATCACGCAAAGACTACAAGAGTACGCTTTTGAGCGAGGGCTCTTTTATCCTGTTGATTTTGCTTCATCGGGTTCGAGTCAAATTGGCGGAAATATTGCTACGAACGCCGGGGGGATCAAAGTCATTCGGTACGGCCTTACCCGGGATTGGGTAGCAGGGCTTACTGTCGTCACTGGTACGGGCGATATCATTCGTTGCAACCGCGGGTTGGTTAAAAATGCGACGGGGTACGATCTTAGGCATCTCTTTATTGGCTCCGAAGGCACGCTAGGGTTCATCGTTGAAGCCGAAATCCGTCTAGCACCCGGCCCAAAACCACAACGAGTAATGGTGCTTGGAGTCAACGAGCTTGATGACATCCTCAACCTTCTTCAGTGCTTCCAACAGCACGTTGTCCTAACGGCGTTTGAATTTTTTTCAGAACTTGCGCTACAGAAAGTAACAAAAAGGGGCGATATTCCAAGACCGTTTTCAGAACCGTGCGCCTTTTATGCCCTGGTTGAGTTCGATGCAGATGCGGACGAAGAGGCTGCGATCGCATTCGAAGAAGCGCTGGGTCGGGGTTGGGTAACTACGGGAGTGATAAGTCAATCTGATGCACAGGCAGCAGCGTTGTGGTCATTACGGGAAAATATCAGTGAGAGCATTGCCGCCGACACGCCCTATAAAAATGATCTCTCAGTGCGGATATCGGAAGTGCCTGGTTTTCTTTCCGATGTCGATGGCATCGTGAACAAACACTACCCTGATCTCGATGTTTGTTGGTATGGCCATATTGGTGATGGAAATCTCCACTTAAATATCTTGAAGCCAGAGTCCCTAACAATCGACGAATTTTTCGAGCGCTGTCATCGAATCGATCCGGAACTTTTCAGCCTGATCGAGCAACGTGGCGGGAGTATTTCGGCTGAACACGGCGTGGGATTACTAAAACGGGATTTTTTGCCGTTCAGTAGGAGCGACGCAGAAATTGGTCTGATGCGCGAGCTGAAAGAGGTATTCGATCCGAGTGGGATTATGAATCCGGGAAAATTGTTTAGCGAATAGATACGCGTTCAGCCGAGGCTATAAATAGCGTGTCGGGTCGATTGGTCGCGAAAATCCCGTTGGTGACTACGCCTGCAATGTTATTGATTGCCTTCTCTAGAGAGTCTGGGTCATCGATATTTAGTCCCTGGACATCGAGAATCAAGTTACCGTTGTCGGTGATTAAACCGTTTCGGTAGACTGGATTGCCGCCGAGTTCAACGAGGGATCGTGCGACAAAGCTTCGAGCCATTGGTACTACTTCCACTGGGAGCGGAAAGGAACCCAATTGGTCCACACACTTCGTGTCGTCGACGATGCAGACAAACTCATCGCTTGCGGCTGCAATTATCTTCTCGCGAGTTAAGGCACCGCCCCCTCCTTTGATTACGGCGTTGCTCGGCTCGACTTCGTCGGCGCCATCGACGTAAATGAAAACACCGGGGGCCTTGTTTAAATCGATTACGCGCACCCCTAGCCCTTCCAGCCTGGAGGTTGAGGCTTCGGAACTAGAGACGGTGGCATCGAATTTGTGTCGAATGGAACCAAGCGCATCAATGAAATGGTCGGTCGTTGAACCCGTTCCTACCCCGACGATGGAATCGAGTCTCAGTTTCGGCTCTATGTATGTAATCGCAGCTTCGGCCGCAGCTTTTTTCAGATCGTCCGTTTTCATGGAGCCATGGTAGCCTGAAGGCAAGATCAATTTCCGGGAGATCGCGACGTGCTTGAGGCCTACGTAAAGAAAATCCTATCTTCGGAAGTTTATGACGTCGCCGTCGAAACGCCATTGGAAGCAGCTCCGTTTCTTTCCACGAGGTTAAACGCGGACGTTTCGTTGAAGCGCGAAGACTTGCAACCTATCCATTCTTTTAAGATTCGTGGTGCCTATAACCGAATAGTTAAACTTGACGAGCATGAGCGAGAGCGAGGTGTTTTAGCGGCTTCCGCTGGCAATCACGCGCAGGGTGTTGCGCTGGCTGCATCGCGATTGGGGATCCAGGCGACGATCGTGATGGGACTCAATGCGCCGGTGATAAAAATCGAAGCAGTGCAGCGTTTAGGTGCGGAAGTGGTATTACGGGGTGATACATACGACGACGCTGCACAGCACGCACACGCGCTCGCAGAACGAAATGGGGCGACTCTTGTGTCGCCATACGATGACCCAGCGGTCATTGCGGGTCAGGGTACGGTCGGTGTTGAAATCTTGAATCAGCACAAGGGTGATCCTGACGCGATCTTCGTTCCGGTGGGCGGGGGCGGACTAATCGCTGGCATTGCAGCTTATGTCAAGTATTTGAAACCGCGAGTCAAGATTATTGGGGTGGAGGCGAGTGGATCCGACTGTCTCAATCAAGCGTTGATCGCTGGACGAAGGGTTCGATTGCGAACGGAGGGAATGGATCTGTTCGCGGATGGAGCATCGGTGGCTCAGGTCGGCAAGCGGCCGTTTCAGGTCGCGCGTCGTCACGTCGATCAAGTAATCGTTGTTACGACAGATGAAATCTGTGCTGCCATCAAAGACATTTTCGACGATACGCGCGCTATCGCGGAACCAGCGGGCGCGCTCGCGGTGGCAGGCCTCAAGCGCTACGTTGAGGACACGCAGGGATCGAAGCGCAGATACGTTGCCGTGATTAGCGGGTCAAATGTCAACTTTGACCGCCTTAGGCACATTTCCGAGCGGGCCGAATTTGGGGAACGTCGGGAAGCTCTACTTGGGGTAAGCATTCCTGAAAAGCCGGGAAGTTTTCGGCGTTTGTGCCAGACACTCGGTAAGCGGGCAATTACAGAATTCAATTACCGCTCGAATGATCAACGTACCGCACAGGTGTTTCTTGGTGTCCAAGTTCACGATCTTGAAGAGCGCAGGCACGTTGTCAATATGCTCCACAAACGGGGGTACGGTGTTGACGATATGACTGATAACGAGATGGCCAAGCTCCATGTAAGACATATGGTTGGCGGTCGAGCATCGAGCGGAGTTGGAGAACTACTGTACCGTTTCGAATTTCCCGAAAGACCAGGTGCGCTGAGAACGTTCTTGACAGAGTTTGGCGTCGATTGGAATATTTCGCTATTCCATTACCGGAATCACGGTGCGGCCTGGGGTCGCGTTCTCGTGGGGTTTACGGCGGTAGATCAAGACCGGAGAGCGCTGCGTAAATACCTCGATCGAATCGGATATCGGTATTGGGAGGAATCTTCTAACTCAGCCTATCGGATGTTCTTGGTTTGATAGGCGAAGAGAATCGAGCGGAGAGCTTCGCGGACGAAGGCTTGGACGGCAAAGTCGCCATCGTCACTGGTGGAGGAGCACGCGACGACGGGATTGGCAACGGTCGGGCGGCCGCGCTGCTCCTCGCAGACGCTGGTGCGCGCGTATTGGTTGTCGATCGGTCGATGAGTGCCGCCGAACGTACGGTCGAAATGATTACGGGAACCGGCGGAGTTGCAGTTGCGTTTAACGCGGACGTTACCGTTGATGCCGACTGCGAGGCAATGGTGGCGAAGGCGTTTGCATTATGGGGACGACTGGATGTTCTTGATAACAATGTAGGAGTGGGTAGTCGCGGCACCGTGGTCGATGAATCACCAACTCACTGGCGCCGCGTGATGAAGATAAACGTAGAGAGCGTTTTTCTTGCGAGCAAAATAGCGATACCGGCAATGATCGCGACGGGGGCCGGAGTGATCGTAAATGTCTCATCCATTGCCGCCGTACGTCCGCGTGGGATGACCGCTTACAGTACCTCCAAAAGCGCAATTATTGGTCTTACGCAGGCCATGGCGGTTGATCATGGGCCGGAGGGCATTCGAGTAAATTGCGTCGCGCCGGGCCCGGTATTTACGCCGATGGTATATCAGTCAGGGATGAGCGAAAAAGCACGAGACGCGAGAGTACGTGCTTCTGTCTTGGGGATTGAAGGAACGGGCTGGGACGTTGGCAACGCGGTTCGGTTTTTGGCGTCTGAAAGGGCGCGATACATAACAGGCCAGACGCTGATCGTCGATGGAGGGGTCACTTTGCTAGGCCCAGAACGAGACGCATCTGGATAGGACTGATTGAGGAACTTAGCCGGTTGGCTCCTCACTCGGCACGACGTAACGTAAGTATTCGTCTTCGAAAACAAGTAAGGATGGGTCCTGAATGTGGTCAATATACAGTGTGCCCATGAGGTGATCGATCTCGTGTTGTACGACAGTAGCGTGAAAATCTGAGAACTCACGTTCCAATCGAGTTCCGTCTGCGTCGGTGTATGCCAATCGGATTTGTTGAGGTCTTTCGACAAACCCTCGAAGCCCGGGGATGGATAAACATCCTTCCCAATAGCCAGCGGTGGCGGTATCTAGGGTGGTTACGAAGGGATTAATGCAGACGGTCGAAGGTAAGGCCTCGAGTTCGCCGTAGCGACTCTGACCTCCAGGCAAATCGATAATCGCGAGTTGAATTGGCTCGTCTATTTGAGGCGCCGCTAATCCGATTCCGCCGTAATCCCGCAGTGTGTCTTGCATGTCCTCTATGAGGTTTGAAAGGGACGCACTGCCGATCATGTTTTCCGCAATTGATTCGGCTTTCCGGCGCAGTGTTGGGTGGCCCATGCGGATGATTTTTCGTACTGCCATAACCCAGTATAACCGGGGAACTACATCATCATAATCAAACCGTTTTCACTGACGATACCGTCCAGGCAGACGTCTGATGCATTCGTTGAAAACGCGCTGGCCCGCTGTATTTCGTGAGCGACGCCGATCAGTATCGGGCGCGGTGAAAACTTGAACACACGATCGTAGTATCCGCGCCCTCTTCCGAGACGTTGACCTCGATCTGTGAAAGCGACCAAGGGGACGAGGACGACAAGGAGGTCGTTTTTGTCAATCTGAGTTGATGCGATGGGCTCGCGAATTCCCCATCGACTTACCAAAGTATCCGTTTCCTTTGCGTATGCATAAAACGTCATCGCGTTTGCGTGAACGACGGGCACGGCTGTTGCTATTTTTCGTTCCCACAAAAGTTCAATGGTTGGGCCGAGATCAACTTCGCCGTCACTCGCTAGGTAACAGCCGACGACGGTTTTTTGACGTAATAGAGACGAAGCGCCTAATGCATTTTTTACGGCAAGCGCGTGTTCGCGTTGGGAGTCTTCCGACAAAGCTCTTCGCGCCGTGCGAAACCGTTGTCGAATATTGTTGGTCATTCTAGACTTCTTAATGCAAACGCACTCGCCAAAACGAGTGCGTTTTGCCACCGGAATGCCGCTGTTTGGTTGGCCCTGAACCGTTTTGGTTCAAGGCGGTGACCCGGGCGGTACCTAAGGCTACCCGCGGCAAAGGCGTTGGGTATGCACACTGGCGCCGACGCCAGAATCCCCTATTTTTTTATAACGGCTCAAGGACGACACCAACTGGCGCACATTCCAGGAAGCCGAACTAGTATAGCGAAAATGTCTGAATCGATGGGGCGCGATTGTCGCGAGCAAACAATGGGGGCGTAGCAACCCTCTGAGGTTGGAAAGTCTCTACGCGGTACGTTTTTTTTGTGACGCGATGACTTCGGATAGACGCTTCGCTAATTCTGCTAGTTTCCCGTCGGCGAGACTTTCGATCTCGTCGCTCTTCCCCTTGATCCCGAGATATTCATGCGTGATGTTGAGGGCGGTCATGACAGCTATTCGTTCGAGACCGACAATGTTTGCGGAGCTCTGAGTGGTGCGCATTCGTTTGTCTAGCTCCTGCGCCGAGGCATTCAACTCGTCGACCTCGTCTTCAGGACAAGCAACTTGAAACTCACGATCGAGAATTTTCACTTTCACCGTTGTTGATTGGGTTTTGCTCATTTATCAAGTGCCTTGAGACGTGTGATCATCGATTCAACCCGAGTTTTTGCGAGCTCGTTCTTTTGGACAAGCTTAGCGCGTTCGGTTGTCCAACTTTGTTGTTTGGCTTTGAGCACTTGATTTTCTTCGACCAAGACTTCCGACAGAGCAATAAGCTCGTCGACCTTCTCCTCTAGCGCTTCGAGATCGTTAGTAGCCATGGGTTTCCTTGGGGATTGATCCCCGAATACGTTAGTGTCTCTCGAATCCTAAGGGTTGTGAAGTCCGTTAGTTTGTTCCTACAGGCATGGTACTGAATGTGAGTTACCTCGAATTATTTACGAGTTACGAGATTGAAATGATTTTGTACGCGGAGTTGCGCCGCGCTTATCGCAAGTTCGAACGAGCGTTCGGAAACAGAGCTTTGGATAAGAAATCAGAAATCTGCATCAACTTCATGACCGTGATGGCATGAATTCACATTTCACGCAAACCGTGACCGATTTTGGATTGTATTTAAATGCCTGACTTCGACGCCATTATTACCGGAGGAGGTATTGTCGGAGCGACCGCTGCGCTCTGCTTGGCTCGACGTGATCGGCGCGTCCTGTTAGTTGATTCGAAAGTTCCGCAAACGTCGGGTCTTAATGATGAATTCGATATACGCACGGTTGCACTTTCACCGAGATCGATAAATCTGTTGGAAAGTTTGGGAGCGATGGTGGATGTCCGTCGAGAATCCATTAAGCGGATTCGCGTCTGGGAGCGTGAAGGTACTGCGACGATAGTTTTTGATGCCAACGAAATTGGTGCCAAAGCCCTGGCGGAAGTTGTGGAAGTTAGTGCTTTAGTTAATCAGTTGTGGAGAAATTTGGTTGACAGAGTTGAGGTGAGAGCGCCAAGCACCATTGATGCTGTGGAATGTTCTGGCGATGCTGTCGAATTGATCATCGATGAGGATGTCGTATCGGCGGCTTGCCTCGTGGTCGCCGAAGGTCGGGAGTCCTCCACGCTCAGGCAGCTTGGAATTTCAGCTCAGAATTATGGAAGTATGGGGCGGGCTATCGGGACCGTTGCTAGGACCGTTGATCCACATGACGGCTGCGCTCTGCAACATTTTGGAGATGGAATCTTGGCATTCTTGCCGCTGCCCGAAGAACGGACTGTTTCAGTTGTATGGAGCTTGCCGACTGGAAGATACGATGAATTGCTGACACTTGATCGAAAAGCTTTCGCCGCGGCCTTGACCCACGAATCCGAGTCCGCACTTGGTGACGTGACGGAAGTTGGGGAGCGGGTTGGTTTTCCTTTTGGACAATCTCTCGTCCCCGACTTTAACCCATTGCCGCGAGCTCTCATTATCGGGGATGCAGCACGGACTGTGCATCCTCTTGCCGGTCAGGGCGTCAATTTGGGTTTGGAAGATGTGCAGGGGATTCAAGAGGCAGCCCAGCATCTCAAAGACGATATGGGCGAGATCGATATATGGCGTCGATTTGCAATAAGACGCCGTGCCCGCGCTCGGGTGGTGCTAAAGCTTATGGATTTCTTTGATCGAACATACGGTGCTTCCGGACCGTACGGGAGATGGGCGCGCAATCTTGGCATCCGGACAATAAATAAAGTTCCTGCCGTTAAATACCAATTGATGCGTGAAGCGATGGGTTTAGGACCGCTTGCCACGCTATATTGAACAACCTGTCGCCATCTGTAGTTGTTCGTTCCGTCTGTAAAGAGGTAGTGGTGTTGGACCGAGTGCCCCGAAGAGCGACTTCACACAATGCGATTAGCAAGCGATTGTTCTTGAGGGTGGTTAGAACGGGTTTTGGTTGCGTTATGGCGAGAGTTCACGGGGGTGCAAAAAATACTAGATAGGTGGTGGTTGGTGTAGTCAAAATAGCGACGGATCTGTCACTAAGGGTAAAGGCCTAATCGATGAGTGAAATCCCTGAGGGTATCTATTACGCCGAAAGCCATGAATGGGCGCGGCTCGAAGAGGATGGACGGATAACGGTTGGTATTACTGATTTCGCGCAGGACGCACTCGGTGACATTGTTTACATCGAGCTGCCGCAGATAGGACAGTCGCTGCAAGCGTCGGTTGAAGCTGGAGTCGTTGAGTCGGTCAAGGCGGCTTCCGATATATACGCTCCGGTTGGCGGCGTCGTCACCGCGGTCAACCGATCTCTAGAAGATGCACCGGAGAACGTCAATTTAGATGCGTACGGCGACGGCTGGTTTTTCGCACTTGAACCCTATGATGTCAGAGAACTTGAGGATCTTTTAAACGACGTCGCATACCGAGAAGCTGCGGAGAACGAGCGTTGATGCGTAAGCTCGTTCGCGTGCGATGAGGGCTACCTCTTGAGCTTACGTTTGTAGTCTTCAAAGTCGGTTATTGCTGTTTCGCAGGTCAGGTCGCGGCAAATGTAAGCACTCACAACCTGCCGGGTTTCGGTCGAAACGAGCGCTGGAAGTTGCTTGGGAACTCGTCCAGATTCGTCGTATGGAATTCCGTAGACGCAGCGTTCCGGGGTGTAACCCTCGCGCGCGAGGGTTAACCAAGAACCGATGGCTTGTTGCGGTCCGCGCACAATGATTTGTTCAGGAGAATATAAGCGAGATTCAAGAGCGACGAGCAGTGTGCAGTGTCCGGCAGGATATTGCTCGATTGAAGCGCGTGCCCAATCAAGGGTTTCCATGGCAGCGTCAACGTATCGCGGTTCACTAAGCAAATGTCCCAGTTTCAGCAGAGCAACGGTCACAGTCCCATTTCCCGGGGGTAGAGCGTCGTCGAGGGTTGGCTTGGGCCGGTGGATCAGCTTTTCTTGGTCATGGGCCGTAAAGAAGAAGCCCCCATCCTCGTCGAGGAATTTGGACAACAAAAGATCGGCGAGCGCTTCCGCGAATTCGATATCGCTAGAACGCCATTGGGCCTCCAACAAGACGAGTAATCCGTCCAGGAGATTCGCGTAGTCGTCGAGAAATCCGTCGTGGCCAACTATGCCGTTGTTCCAGACTGCGGAGAGCCGATTTCCGTCAAAGCAGTTATCACGAATAAAGTCGACGGCACGTTGAGACGAATGGAGCCAAGGCTTCTTATTAAAACGCATCGCGGCTTTCGCCATGCCTTTGATCGCAAGGCCGTTCCATGAAGTGAGGATTTTTTCGTCACGTCCCGGTGCCGGGCGTTCGGAACGACGTTGGAGAAGTTTGGCTTTCGCGGATTCAAGAAGTTTTTCTGCCTCTTCTGTTTCGAGACTTAGCCTTTCGGTGACGGCGCGCCAAGCGTCTCGGCGATGAAAGTTCCATTTCCCCTCAAAATTCGCCGATTTATCCAAACCATATAGCGTTTCGACAATGAGGTATTCGTCGCTATCCAAAAGGTTCTGAACTTCGTTTCTACGCCATACGTAGTAGCTCCCTTCGACTCCGTCTGAATCCGCGTCCAGAGAGGTAAAATAACCACCTTGTGGATGTTGCATGTCGCGAACGATCCAATCAGCCGTTTCCCTAAGCGCGCTTTCAAACAGTGGATCTGGACCAAGTCCCAAGGCGTCGGCGTAGAGATTCATGAGTCTCCCGTTGTCGTACAACATCTTCTCGAAGTGGGGGATCATCCATTCGTTGTCGGTAGAGTATCGACAAAAACCTCCCCCCACGTGATCGTAGATGCCGCCACGAGCTATCCGTGTGAGGGTGGTCAGTGCCATATCGAAGGCTTCTCGATCGACTGCGTCATTGCGTCTTGAAAACGCCCAGTGGCGCAATAGTCTCTCGATGTTCGCGGGCATGGGGAACTTTGGCGCGGGTCCAAAACCTCCGTGGATGGGATCATAACGGGACGCGAGCTGATCCCTTGCTGTGGACAGTAACGGTCGGTCGTCAATTCCCTGCACTTCGGCATGTTCGTTCAGTTTTGCCAGCCCCACGCTAAGTTTTTTGCTCTGAGCTTCGAGGTCGGTTTTATTGTCTTGGTACGTGCTACTCACTCGCATGAGCAAGTCTCTGAATCCGGGAAGATTAAATCGTGGGGCCGGAGGGAAATAGGTACCACCAAAAAACGGTAGTTGAGTCTGTGGGTCAAGAAACATGGTGAGAGGCCAGCCGCCAGTGCGTTGAGTGAGGAGTTGATGAGCCGTCTGGTATATCTGGTCGATATCGGGGCGTTCTTCTCGATCGACCTTTATGTTGATGAAGTTATCGTTCATCACCGACGCGGTAATTTCGTCCTCAAAAGATTCGTGGGCCATAACGTGACACCAGTGGCATGACGAATAGCCGATGGATAGGAGGATAGGTTTATTTTCGTCCATTGCCTTTTCGAGGGCGTTGTTTCCCCACGGATACCACTGAACCGGATTCGTCGCGTGTTGTTGGAGATAGAGACTAGGTTCGTTCTGGAGCTGGTTCATTCTTGACCTTGTTGTACTTGCGAAATAATAGCCTTGCTGGACTGTAAGGACACCCGGAAAAACTGGATCGGTAAGGAGAAAACTGCGGCTCAAGGAGCCAGTGGCTTCGCAGGAGTTGATTATGAAAGAATCGTCACATGCGAAATGAGATAGAGAACCTCGATCCTCAAGGCTTTCGACCGAACGTTGGCATTGTGATATCTAACGACGTAGGCAATGTTTTTTGGGCTCGTCGAGTTGGCGGTGACAACGCGTGGCAATTCCCTCAGGGAGGAATGCAGCCGAACGAAATGCCCGAAGACGCTCTCTATCGAGAACTGTTTGAAGAAGTTGGTCTGACGCCGGCATCCGTAAAAATACTCGCGGTTACGAGCCGTTGGCTCCGCTATCGATTACCTAAGCGGTTGCGGCGTTATAACTCGACTTCGCGTTTTCGCGGACAAAAGCAGAAGTGGTATTTACTTAAATTGGTAGGGGACGAAAACGACATTTCGATGAACTGTTCGGATAAACCCGAATTTGATGCTTGGCGTTGGGTTAGTTATTGGTACCCGTTGACTGAGATCGTTGCGTTCAAAAAGGAGGTCTATCGTCAGGCGTTGCGAGAGCTCGCGCCAGCCCTACAAATCGAGGGCATGTAATTGCTAGATGCGCTTCGACAAATCAGTCGCGACGTGGACGCCGCGCCAAGTTTCGAACATGCGCTGGGCATAATTGTCGCGCGAGTATGTTTAATTCTCGGTACTGAAGTTTGCTCTGTCTACGTTTTTGACAAAGTCACCGGCGACTTGAGATTAATCGAAAACGAAGGGTTTCGTAGACGCGCGATTGGCAAGGTGTCGCTTGTCCCCGGTGAAGGTGTTGTGGGGCTAGTCGCTGAACGCGGTGAACCGCTGAACATCGAAAATGCATCAGAGCATCCACGATATCGGCACTTTTCGGAGATAGGGGAAGAACCTTTTTCTGCCTTTCTGGGCGTTCCCGTGATCCATAATCGCCGAGTACTCGGCGTCATCACCGTCCAACAAAGGGAAAATCGACGTTTTCGCGAAGATGAGGAAGCGTTTCTAACCACGCTTGCTGCTCAGTTGGCAAATGTTGTCGCGCATGCCGAAGCCACGGGAAGCGTTTCGGCGTTATTGAATGCGGATCATGTCCCGAGTGATGTTAGGTACGAGGGGATCGCGGGGGCCCCAGGGATTGCTATTGGCACCGCCGTGGTCGTTGGCCCTTCGGCTAATTTCGATCATGTTCCTGACAAAGGTACCGATGATGTTATCGCCGAGTTGACCAATTTTGATCGTGCAATCGACCGAGTCCGCGCTGATATCGAGGAGACCAATCGGTCGTTATCTCGACAACTGCCGGCAGAAGAGCGGGCGTTATTTTCCGCATACTTGCATATGCTGGATGACACGGCGATCGCGGGCGAAGTTCGCGAGGAAATTCGTCAAGGAAATTGGGCACAGGGCGCGCTTCGGTTGGTCGTCACTAGGCACGTGTCGAAATTGCGGCAAGTCGAAAACGCATATTTACAGGAGAGAATTGCCGATGTCCGAGAAATAGGGCAGCGCGTCTTGGCGTATCTACAGGGTATTCACAAAGACAAGTTTTACTTTCCAGATCAGACTATTTTGATAGGTGAAGAAGTAACCGCTTCGATGGTTTCGGACGTGCCGCCGGAGCGATTGAAAGGCATCGTATCGTTGCGGGGATCTAGCAATTCACACACCGCGATTTTGGCACGCGCTCTTGATATTCCGGCCATCATGGGCGCGACAGAGCTGCCTCTATACGAATTCGAGAATCAGACCGTCGTTGTGGATGGTTTTTATGGAGAATTAGTTGGTAATCCCACGGCGCAGGTGATCAATCGCTACCGTGAGTTAATTGCTGAAGAAGCCGAGTTCGTTAAAGAACTCGAGCCTCTTAAAGATCAACCAAGCGAAACTCTGGATGGCCATCGGTTAAACCTTTGGGTGAACATCGGTCTTGTTAGCGAAATCACGCGTTCGCTAGATCGCGGTGCGGAGGGGATCGGACTTTTTCGAACGGAGATTCCTTTCGCTTCTCGAGATCGTTTTCCGACGGAGGAAGAACAGCGGGTTATATATAGAGAGCACTTGGAAGCATTTAACCCTCGACCGGTCACGATGCGGACGCTTGATATTGGGGGTGACAAAGCGTTGCCTTATTTCCCCATCGACGAGGACAACCCTTTTTTAGGTTGGCGGGGGATTCGTGTGACCCTCGATCACCCAGAGATTTTTCTGGTCCAGGTTAGGGCAATGATGAAGGCGAGCGTGGGGCTGGAATCCGACCTCCGAATTATGTTCCCGATGGTGACCAATCGGCACGAGGTTGCGGAAGCGAAGGCGCTTGTTATGAGGGCTTACCGTGAGGTTCGCGACGAGGATGTCGCGGTAAAGATGCCTCAGGTTGGCGTCATGATCGAGGTTCCGGCAGCAATACATCAGGCACGCCTGATCGCACGCCAGGTCGATTTTCTTGCAGTTGGATCCAACGACCTCACCCAGTATATGTTAGCGGTGGATCGTAATAATCCGCGAGTTGCGAATCTCTACCAAGAAATGCACCCGGCAGTCCTGAATGCGTTGCGAGAACTTGCTAAGGCTGCTCATGCGGAAAAAAAAGGAATTGGCATATGCGGCGAACTCGCTGGAACGCCAGAAGGCGCCATCCTTTGCGTAGCGATGGGTTATGACGTCCTGTCGATGAATGCCGCCAATTTGCCGAAGGTAAAGTGGGTGATCCGAAATGTATCAATGCGGGATTGCCGACGCATTCTTGCACGCGTTCGACGAATGGAAGATGCCGAGGAAATAATCGATTTTATCCGTGATCAGCTCATTGGGGCGGGACTGGAACGGGCCATTCCTCATCACGAAACACCAAGTATGTTTCTTTGATGAATAGGACTGCTGTCCGGATACGAACTAGACGACCCGGGAGAGCCCACCATCCATATTGATCGCGCAACCCGTCAGGTAGGTCGCCCGTTCGGACGATAGAAACAAGGCTACCTCGGCAACTTCGCTCGCTTCGCCCATACGGCCCATAGGTAGGCGTTTGCCAGTTTCTACCACGAATTGTTCGAAAGAGGTCGAGCGATCGCTGGCGTCGTAAGCCCGTTGAATCTGGTCCGACTTAATTTGCCCAATGAGTAATGCATTCACGAGGATATTGTGGGGTGCGAGTTCGCCGGCCAGAACCTTGGTTAATGCCATGCCCGCCGCTCGACTCACTGAAGTTGGTGCGGAGCCCGGTGGCGGTGCTTTCGCTGCTGTGTTCAAAACATTGATGATGCGTCCCCAACGTTTGGAGATCATGTCAGGGATGACGTGACGGGCTAAACGTACAGCGGCAAAGAGTTTTAAGTCCAAATCTGCTTGCCAAACCTCATCCGAAATACTCATGAACGGATGTGCCTCGGATTTCCCGGCGTTATTCACCAAAATATCGACTGGACCCATCGCCTCCACCACGTGTTTATGAACGGTCGCGATTTCCGCCGCATCGGATACGTCGCATTGGTACGCGCCGACTTTGCCGGGCCCGTTTTGTTCTATCTCTTTTTGGGCATCTTTCAGAGGGCCATCTCGACGGGCGAGTAGTGCCACATTGGCACCGGCAGAGTGGAATGCAGACGCCATCGCTCGGCCTAATCCTAGACTACCCCCCGTCACCAGAGCGGTTTTTCCAGATAAGTCCACGTTAACGCCTCTATGACTCAGATTAACGAGTTTGTTGGAAACAGTTTTTGGTTTTTACAATTGCCTCCTGATAGTGCACGGGTCCGATCATGAATACCACGTCAAGAATTCTCGAGTAGGACAGTTTCTTCAATGCGTTTCGTCGGGAGCCCTTTCGGCTCGAATGCCTGTTCGCAGAAGAGAAACTTGTCGCGTTCAAGTATGACCGCCGTACTTGCCCGAGTGCCGTATATATCACCGCGTATGAAGCTCGGCGAGTTCCGTTGCTCGACCACGACGTTCTCGTTGTTTCGTGAATCCTTTGTAGGGGATAGGGGATCGTCGATCGTTAAGAGATCAATAAGATCGTTTAGCAAAGGGTGTGGTAGCACGTTCGTTAACTTCCGCACGCCGAGTGTCGATTTTGGCCACGGGTCATCAAGGTGGGTATTGGTTAAGGCGTAAATACCGGGTGGAAGTATTCTGATGTCGCCGGTTCGATTGGTCATATAGATAAGCTCGCGGCCATCGAAAGCAATAAAGTTAAATCCCGCGAACTGATCCGGCTTTATAACTGACGCGTACTGCTGTGGAGTGCTTTTTGCTAGTAGGAATTCAACGGGTAGGTCGCCTCGGCTTTTTGGGAA
The DNA here is from genome assembly GCA_002313255.1 of Gammaproteobacteria bacterium UBA1119. Lineage (GTDB taxonomy): Bacteria > Pseudomonadota > Gammaproteobacteria > Pseudomonadales > Azotimanducaceae > UBA11889. The sequence continues at coordinate 103,137 of DCBA01000010.1, forward strand.
ACGAGGACCGGATAAGTCCTGGGTCCAATTCGTGACTGCCGCGAAACGCCCAGCCCTTGAAACCCCAAGCCAAGTCCCTCGAGCCTCGATATCGCGTCCTGCGAAGATGTTCGGATGGTCGTCCCAAGTGTGTGCAGCAAGCGCTGGGCGAGCGTAGTATTCGTCCCGATTGGCTGCAACAATAAGCGGTCGCGCCGGATCCATACGGTAGGCAATAAGGATAAGGCACACTGCGGCTCGGTCCCTCGTTTCGTGCCTATGGGAGCGCCCGAGTCTACCAGTTGCGCATAGTTGGTGTTTGAGGAATATGAACTATCCTCTGATCGAGCCTGTTTTGTTAGGGATCGGGCCATTGGCCGTTCGCTGGTACGGCCTCATGTATTTGCTCGCTTTTCTCGCGTGCTACGTATTGGGCAATCAGCGTGCGAAAAAGCACGATTCCGACTGGGATAAAGCAGACGTATCGGACGTCATTTTTTATGGCGTGGTGGGTACGATCGTCGGGGGTCGCCTCGGCTTCGTTCTCTTCTACGCGTTCGATCGGTTTTTGGTAGAGCCGCTGTGGTTGTTTAAATTGTGGGAAGGCGGTATGTCGTTCCACGGAGGTATGCTCGGGGTTGTCGCCGCGCTTTGGCTATATGGCCGGAAGACATCGCGTGATTTCTGGAGTGTGGCAGATTTTGCAGCCCCGCTAGTCCCAATCGGACTGGGATTTGGAAGGATAGGAAATTTCATTAACGCGGAGTTGCCGGGACGAGTTACGGAGAGTTTCCTTGGTGTTCACTTTCCATGTGGCGCAGTCAGCGGCCTGAATTTCACGTGCTTTGGTCAGTGGGATGGGGCACTACGACATCTGTCAAGCTTGTATCAAGCGTTTGGGGAAGGTGTCGTGTTGTTCATGATTGTTTGGTTATTTTCACTGCGAGCGCGACGCTCGGGTCTAATCTCTGGGATGTTTCTCACAGGCTACGGCGCGATTCGGTTTGTGACCGAATGGTTTCGTGAACCTGATGCTGCGATCGGTTTTATTGCATTCGATTGGCTCACGATGGGCCAGTTGTTGTCGCTACCAATGATTGCATTTGGTATTTTGTTGCTGTTTGGAATTGCTCAAGATTATTTCGAGGGATTGCGCCAGAAATGAAGCAATATCTTGCGCTCATGCGCCGGGTACGAGACGAGGGGATAGAGAAGAGCGACCGTACGGGTACTGGAACGAGGTCTGTGTTTGGTCATCAAATGCGCTTCGATCTAGGTGAAGGATTCCCCCTTCTGACGACCAAGAAGATGTTTGTGAAAGGCATCATCCATGAGTTGCTTTGGTTCCTGCAGGGCGGCACCAACGTTGCGTACCTTCATGAGCACGACGTTCATATTTGGGATGAATGGGCGGATGGAAACGGGGACCTAGGGCCCGTGTACGGTTCGCAATGGCGTTCTTGGCCAACGTCGGACGGTCGCACCATTGATCAAATCGAAGGAGTGGTTTCGGATATTCGTCAAAATCCCGACTCGAGACGCCTGATCGTTTCGGCGTGGAATGTCGGGGAGGTCGACAAGATGGCTTTGCCCCCGTGCCATGCACTGTTTCAGTTCTATGTCGCAGGTGGCAGGTTATCGTGTCAACTGTATCAGCGCAGTGCTGACATCTTTCTTGGGGTTCCCTTCAACATCGCGTCATACGCACTATTAACCATGATGGTTGCACAGGTGTCGGGTCTTCAACCGGGTGATTTCGTTCACACGTTTGGTGATGCACATCTTTATCTTAATCATCTTGAACAAGCCGATCGCCAGTTATCTCGCGTCCCGCTGCCATTACCAGATATGAAAATTAACACGCAGGTAGAGGACATATTCGGGTTTACCTACGAAGACTTTGAATTACTGGACTACCATTCGCACAAAGGTATCCGCGCCCCAATCGCGGTCTAACGAATCGGTGCGACTTTCTCTTATCTGGGCGATGTCCAACAATCGTGTTATTGGTCGATCCAATGCGCTTCCATGGCACTTATCAGATGACGTTGCTTTTTTTAAACGGACGACGTTGGGTAGTCCGGTTGTGATGGGTCGTCGTACGTACGAGTCGGTAGGTCGACCGCTTCCTGGACGCAGGAATATTGTGCTTTCGGCGACAGGATATCTAAATAACGAAGTCACGGTGGTACCGGATATTGATTCAGCGTTAACCGTTGCGGCGGACCAGTGTGAAATCGATTCAGTGGAGGAGTGCTTTGTGGTCGGGGGTGCTCGGGTTTATGCGGAGACGCTGGATCGCGCAGATCGTCTTTACTGCACGTTGGTCGATGCGGAAATTGATGGAGATACGTTTTTCCCTTCCTTCGATTGGGGTTGCTGGCGGACCACAGAGAAGGAAGATTTCGTCGCGAATGAACGCAACACGTACTCGTTCTCGATTCACATTATGGAACGGGCATGATGTTTCCGGGGCTGTTCGAACTGCTAATCCCTGAGCAGCTCGTTAATCGCAGTTTTCGAGCGTGTCTGCTCGTCCACGGTCTTGATAATTACGGCACAGTAGAGGCTCGGCCTTGGGTTTCCATCCTCGTGAGGCGGGGGCGGTAAAGACCCTGGCACCACAACAGAGTACGGTGGTACGCGACCCGTGTAAATTTCGCCCGAGTATCGATCAACGATTTTAGTCGTCGCACCAATGAATACCCCCATTGACAGGACCGCGCCTTCTTCGACAAGAACGCCCTCGACGACTTCGGATCGGGCCCCAATAAAACAGCCGTCTTCGACGATCACGGGTACTGCTTGAAGAGGTTCTAATACGCCTCCTATCCCTGCCCCGCCCGAAATATGACAGTTTTTACCTATTTGGGCGCAGGAACCGACGGTTGCCCATGTGTCGATCATGGTACCCGTATCGACGTAGGCACCAACGTTTACAAAACTAGGCATAAGGATAACGTTCGGAGCGATATAGGCGGAATGACGTACATATGCTGTTGGAACGGCGCGAAACCCCGCTGCTTCGAACTGTTCTTCTTCCCATCCTGTAAATTTCGGCGTGACTTTGTCCCACCAACTGGTGTTTCCGGGCCCCCCCGCCATCTTCTGAAATGAGTTAAGCCGGAAACTTAGCAGGACCGCTTTTTTTAGCCACTCGTTAACCAACCAACGATCAGCAATTTTTTCAGCCACCCGTAACGTGCCGTCATCGAGGTTAGATAAAGCCTCTTCGACGGCCGTGCGCACTTCTCCCTGGGTGCTAGCGTCTATGTTCTCTTGATGTTGCCACGCAGAGTCGATGACCGATTCGATGTTCATGTGTATTCCTCGGCACGGGAGACTTTTCGCGCCATCCCACTTGAATTCATCACTGCTGGTATCGAGAAACAGCGAATAGGACGCATGTCCCTTTCGATATTTCGTCGATGACAAGCCTAGGACTTAACGAGGTTATCCTTGCTTTCCCGTGACCAGACCCAATAGGTTAGCAACCTTTGCTCTGGAAACCACTGCATTTCCAGGTCGTCGAATCAACTGACTAGGAGTTGCAGCCGATGTTGACACCAAGAAACGACAATTAAGCGAATGAGCGCTATAGCTATTTGTGTGAATCCAATGTCGGGGCGAGACGTGCGTCGACTCGCGGCCCGCGCAACCAACATGACTCATGAAGCCAAGCGGGACATCGTTGCGCGCATCGCAGCTGGCGCCGATTCCGTCGGGGTGAATGAGATATATATTGTTGACGAACCGTTTCGTATTGCGTCCATGGCCCTGGACTGGATGCCTCTGAAGGCGAAGGTTGTCAGACTTGGAATTGAGCTGCACCACGATGCTACTGACACTGAGCGCGCGGTGCGGGCTTTTGTTGGAGAGGGCGTAGAAGTTATTGTTTCGCTTGGCGGCGACGGTACTAATAGGATTATCGCGCGGAGTGCCCCGCAAATGGAATTGATCCCGTTGTCTACTGGTACCAATAACGTTTTTCCATCAATGGTTGAACCAACCACCGCCGGGGTTGTTGCGGCATTAGCTGCGAGGGGACGATTTTCCGACGATGCGGCGCGGGGAATTCGAAATAGAGCGAAGGTGTTGCACACTGCTTTTTCGGATGGGATTAGCGACATTGCGCTGATTGATGCCGTACAGCTTTGCGACGACTACGTAGGCAATCTATTGCCGTATGACGAAGCTAAATTAAAGAAAATTCTTTTAACGAGGGCGTTACCGGACACGGTAGGAATGTCACCTGTCGGGGGTCTTATTTCTGTGGTTGAGGAAAAGGATGACTTTGGGCTATTGGTTGAAGTTAGCGAAATGGCAGACGCGGAGATTCTTATTCGGGTGCCCTTATCGCCCGGGTTCTTTAAAGACGTTGCGATTTCGAGTAGTCAAAGAATCGATTTTGGGGAGAAGGTGACGTTTGAAGGCGAAGGAATCCTCGCCTTGGACGGAGATCGGGAGCATAAGCTCGGTAACAAACGATCCGTTGCAGCAACCATTCGTCGAGATGGCCCATGGGTTTATGACGTTGGTGCTGCCATGCGGTATGCCGTTGCAGAAGGTATGATGCTGCGCCCGTTGTAGTGAAACCCAGCGTTATAGGGAACGGCAGCCGTAACACGATTGTGATTATCAAACCGCGCATTCGAGGTTTTATTTGTACCACGGCGCATCCCGTCGGTTGTGCAGCAAATGTGAGTAAGCAGATCGACTACGTCCGCGGTCTCGATACGATAAGGGGCCCTAGAAATGTGCTCGTAGTTGGCTGCTCGAGCGGCTATGGGCTTGCGTCACGAATCACCTCGGCTTTTGGATGCGGGTCAGGAACGCTGGGAGTCTCCTTTGAAAAAGCACCATCGGAAACCAAGACCGGTAGCGCCGGTTGGTACAATAATGCAGCATTCGGGCGACGAGCAGAGCAGGCTGGACTATACGCGCGCACCATCGATGGAGACGCATTCTCGGACGAGATAAAAATGCGGACGATCGACGCCATAAGCGCTGATATGGGCACTATCGATTTGTTGGTTTATAGCCTAGCTTCGCCGGTACGCGTACATCCGCGAACTGGTGAGCTCTATCGCTCGTCGATCAAGCCGGTCGGAAAAGTGTTTTCCTCACAAACACTTAAATTTGATCTTTTGTCAGGTAATGCGGAAGTGGTTGATGTAGAGCTCGATCCTGCCGATGTGGACGAGGTGGACGCTACGGTTGCGGTCATGGGTGGCGAGGACTGGGAATATTGGATCGATGCGCTTCTGGAAGCGGAAGTGCTGGGGCCTGGATTTGAGACCGTTGCCTATACTTACATCGGCAATGAACTTACGTGGCCTATTTATTGGGACGGAACGTTGGGGCGCGCGAAAGAAGACCTTGATCGAGCAGCAGAAGAAATATCGACGAAGCTAGCGGGTATAAAAGGACGTGCGGACGTTGCCGTGTTAAAGGCGGTCGTAACGCAAGCAAGTACTGCGATCCCTGTGGTCCCGTTGTATTTCTCTATCCTCTTTCAGGTGATGAAGGAACGCGACTGTCACGAGGACTGTGTCGCCCATATTCATCGTCTCTTCCGCGAGCAACTGTATTCAAATCAGCCTATGCGTACAGACGAGATTGGCCGTATTCGGATGGACAATTATGAACTTGACGCCGATATCCAATCGGAAGTACAGCGCCGTTGGTCAGATATAACGACCGACAACGTTGCGGACCTCGCTGACCTTCGTGGATTCAGAGATGACTTCTTTCGATTATTCGGCTTTGGCATCGAAAATGTCGATTACGACGCAGACATTGAATTGATGATTGGGTACTAATGCCGATCTTTCTAGACGCATGCGCCGGTGCCAGCACGCCGAACACGCCTATTTGGCTAAATCGGCAGGCCGGGCGATATATGCCGGAATACCATATTTTGAAAGGCGATACCCCCAGCCTAGAGTTCTTTAAGAATCCTGAGCTTGCAGCGAAAGCGACCTTGGACGCACAACGAATACTCGGTGTCGACGCAGCGATAATGTTCGCCGATTTGCTCCCGGTACTTGAGCCGATGGGTCTCAATCTCGAGTACAAACCAGGCGTTGGACCTGTGTTTGAAAATCCATTACGTGACAAAAAAGCGATAGAGGCGTTAGCCGTCGTCCCAGCTGAGGAAGGTTGTGGTTACGTCGTGGAAACTCTCGGACGCATACTTAACGACTTGCCAAAAGAAGTTGCGCTGATCGGTTTTGCGGGGGCACCGTTCACGCTTGCATGCTACGCGGTCGAGGGCAAGAGCTCGCGAAACTATGTCCATGTGAAGCGGCTGATGTATGACCACGAAGTGTTATGGCAGTCTTTGATGGATAAACTTGTGGATACCGTCGCGGACTATGTGCAATTACAGATCGCGTCGGGGGCTCAAGCTATACAGTTATTTGATAGTTGGGTTGGGTGTTTGTCGCTCGCCGACTATGAGCGGTATGTGGCTCCGGCTACGCGGCGGCTGATGGAACGCATTCAAGGCAAGGTGCCTATCATTTACTTTGGAACCGGTAACGCACATTTACTCGACGCTATGTATGCCACCGGCCCAGATTTAATGGCGCTCGACTGGCGCGTTCCTTTGGTCACTACGTGGGATCGCTTGGGTAGTCGCGCGATCCAAGGTAACTTGGATCCGATCGCGCTTTGTGCCGAGCCGAGTAGCATGATCAACCAGGCGCGAATCCTCATAGATGAGGTTGGAGGACGTCCCGGACATATATTTAATTTGGGTCACGGGATTATTCCGGAGACGCCCGTCGATAACGTTAAGAGGTTGGTCGATTTCGTGCGCGAACAGACAGCGCGATGAACTACATGCCCGCGATTTACAGAACTGCATTCTGGATGCCGCTAGCAATCTGTACATACCTGGCACTTATGCCGGCCCCCTACCCGGACGCGATCCAATTTCCTGATGTCGTATTGCATGTGTTTGCGTTCACTTATCTGACGGCTGCGCTCGTTCTCGCCCACTTTGATACAGATCGAAATCCACTAACTCTTACATTCAGCATTCTGTGGATCCCCGCGACATGGATGTTCTTTTATTCTGTGGCGTTAGAAGTAGCGCAAGCGTTCACTCCAGACCGTCGAGCGGAAATCCTTGATCTATTGTGGGACACGATTGGTATCGGGGTCGGGCAAGTCTGCTACTGGGGGTACGTACGAATTCGCCCAGTCCAAATAAATAGAAATCGTCTAAATGATGGATAAGGTCAAAGCGAGTTGGCTTGAACAACGGATTGCAGCTGGCAACCGCAAGATCGTTGATTAGAGGTATTTATCTGTCACCGCACCTTCACTCGCCGAAGAAACGAGTCGAGCGTACTTGGCGAGTGTTCCGCGATCGGTGTAAGGCTCGGGTTGGCTCCAGACTCCGGCGCGATGTGTGAATTCTGCGTCGGTAATGCTGAGGTTAATTTCTCTCTTTTCAGCATCAATGGTAATTTCATCGCCATCTTCGATGAGGCCAATGGGACCGCCTTCGAATGCTTCGGGAGTCACGTGTCCTACCACGAAACCCGAAGAGCCACCGGAAAATCGACCGTCGGTGATCAAGGCGACTTTCCCAGAGAGACCGCGACCGTTAATCGCGCTCGTAGGACTTAACATTTCGCGCATCCCGGGACCACCCCGCGGGCCTTCGTAACGCAGTACCACGACGTCGCCGGGTTGTACTGTGCCAGCCATGATAGCTTCCATGGCGGCTTCTTCACCCTGAAATGTTCTTGCTGTTCCCGTAAAACTAAGGCCTTCATGGCCTGTGATTTTTGCCACCGCACCCTCCGGTGCTACGTTTCCATAAAGCACGACAAGATGGCTATCCTTCTTGATTGGATTTGTCAGGGGTCGAATAATTTTTTGATCCGCCGGATACGGCTCAACTTCTTGTAGATTTTCTTTAAGGGTCTTGCCAGTAACCGTGAGACAATCTCCATGCAATAGGCCGGCGTCTAACAACATTTTCATGAGCGGTTGGATGCCGCCGATATGAATGAGTTCCGACATTGCGTATTGACCCGCAGGGCGCATGTCCGCTAATACGGGGACGTTTTTCCCGATCCGTGTGAAATCGTCGAGTTCCAATGGAATCTTCGCGGCGTGTGCAATCGCTAATAGATGGAGGACCGCATTCGTGGATCCTTCCAAGGCGATCGCGACCACAATACTGTTCTCAAATGCTTCTCGACTAAGAATATCGGATGGCTTGATTCCTCGATCGATTAACAATGAAACTGCGCTGCCAGCATCGAAGCTGTCCTGACGTTTCTGTTCGCTAACCGCTTCTTGGGCGGAAGAATTGGGCAGAGACAATCCGAGCGCTTCGATAGCCGACGCCATCGTGTTTGCTGTATACATTCCCGCGCACGAGCCGGGTCCTGGGATAGCAGTTTGTTCAACTTCTCTCAGTTCGATATCTGACAGTGAACCTTCGGCGTGTGCGCCGACTGCCTCGAACACAGAAATGATGTCGCGACGATTCGTCCCTGTCTGAATGGTGCCGCCATATACAAAGACGCTAGGTCGATCCAGTCGAGCCATGGCAATGGCGCATGCCGGCATATTCTTGTCACATCCGCCAATAGCAACGAACCCATCAAAACCCTGGGCGCCAACGACTGTTTCTATGGAATCGGCGATAACTTCGCGTGATACCAGCGAATAACGCATCCCAGGGGTGCCCATGGAAATACCATCGGAAACTGTGATTGTGTTAAACAGCACGCTCTTGGCGCCCGCCTGATCGGCGCCTTTTGCCGCCATTTCCGCGAGTTCGTCGATGTGCATATTGCAGGGGGTTACGCGACTCCACGTCGAGGCAATGCCGATCTGGGGTTTTTTGAAGTCTGCCTCGCTGAAACCGACGGGGTAAAGCATGGCGCGACTGGGCGCTTGTTGGACACCGTCGACAACGATGGATGAGTACGGTCGTTTGTTGCTCATGGTGAGGGTAGGTCTATACGTTCGGTTGAGGTTTGCGATGGTACTGGTATACGCCCAGGTAGGGGAAACTTGTCAGTACCCGACAAAATACCTGCGCTTAGAATTTGCGAGAGTTGCTTGCGACTTCGATCACTAGGGCTTCACGTTTGCGGCCGGCCTTGTGCGCCGGCAACGAAGCGCCAGGTCTTGCTCAGGTGCAGTAATGACGGATGACATTTTCGAGTGTCTCGCGAGCGGGGGATAACTGGTTTAAATCCAGGTATTCGTTCGGTTGATGTGCTTGGTCAATGGACCCGGGGCCAAACACTACGGTTTCCATGCCGAGGCTTTGCAGGAAAGGCGCTTCGGTGCCAAAAGCCACGGTCCCCGGGGGGCGTCCGCTTAAGGAAGCCAAAGTTCTTGCCAGATCGCCATCGTCCGACGTCTGATATGCCGGCACTTCATTTAGGCGAGTGATCGAAAGTCTCGTTCCATAACTCGCTATTGTTTCAACTAGTCGATGTTGAATGGTGGTAGTCAGCTCTTCAATCTCCATTCCGGGCATCAGTCTCAGGTCAATTTGCAGTTCTGCGGTTTCACAAATTCGATTGGGACTATCACCAGCATGTAAGCAACCTAGATTAAGGGTTGGAATGTTGATTTCAAAAGTTGGGTTCGTGTACGTACTGGCCAATTCCTGACGATAGATTAGTAGATCTGCGATTACGGCATGCATGGCGTCGAGCGCGTTGCAACCGAGGCTTGGATTGGACGCGTGCCCCCCTGAGCCCTCTACAACAATCGAAAGTGCCAGAACGCCTTTGTGGGCGATAATCGGTTGCAATCCAGTGGGTTCGCCGATGATGGCGAAGTCGGCCTTTGGTCGTCCGTCTCGCAGCAATTGGCGGACACCAGCCATAGAGGACTCTTCGTCAGAAGTCGCCAGAATCGTCAATGGTTTGTTGAGCTTTTTGCTATGGAAAAGTGATGCCGCTTCCAACGCGATCGGGAAGAAACCTTTCATGTCGCAGCTACCTAACCCATGGACGACAGAGTCAATTTCGGTGAGCGTGTAAGGATCCGTGTCCCAGTGGTTTTCGTCGCACGGTACCGTATCCGTGTGACCTGATAAAACCAATCCACCCTCACCGTTACCGAGGGTGGCGATTAGGTTCGCTTTCCCACCTTTGTTAGGAAGGGGTAGAACGGTGACGGCAAACTTCAGACCCTCAAGCCAATTCGCCAGATGATTGATAACCGCTAGATTACTTTGATCTCGTGAGGCAGTAATAGAGCTTGTGGAGGGTTCGCCCACAAGGGTTCGCAACATGGCAATGGTGTCGGGGAGTTTCATTTGACTGGTTGCGCCAAGCGAGGACCGGCATTCTGCACAGTTTCTAATGGCGGGTCTAACGCTAATTTTCACGCAGGCTTGGTGGACTTCTAAGGTATTTTTTGGGAATGCGTTGTAAAGCTTCGGTGTCTGTAGGGCGCTATTGCGCTAGTCTTGTTCGTTGGACTACGGAGCAATCATGCATACTGAAGCAAGCTTCGCGGATCGCGACGGTGCGATCTGGATGAATGGAGAAATGGTCGATTGGCGTGACGCCAAAGTGCACGTGCTTACCCATACGTTGCATTATGGAGTTGGGGTGTTCGAAGGCGTGCGTGCCTATGACACATCGAATGGGCCATGCATCTTCAGACTGCACGATCACACGCGACGTCTTTTTGATTCTGCCAAGATCCTGCGGCTCGATATTCCTTTCAGTGAATCGGATCTAAATGCGGCGCAAAGAGACGTTTTTGCGCTTAACAATTTAAATGAAGGGTACTTGCGTCCAGTCGCGTACCTCGGATCTGAGGCCATGGGGCTGCGAGCAGATGGACTAACCGTGAACGTTGCAATCGCTTGTTGGCCTTGGCCGGACTACATGGACCCACAATCTCGGGAACTGGGCATTACCGTCCGGACGTCTTCATACACAAGACATCACGTCAACATCACCATGTGCAAAGCGAAAGCGAATGGAAACTACATTAACTCGATCATGGCTCTTCGAGAGGCAATAGACAGCGGTTGTGATGAGGCGCTTCTTCTCGATAACGAAGGCTATGTTGCAGAAGGGAGTGGAGAAAACTTTTTCCTCGTAAAAAATGGGGTGATCCATACGCCCGAACTAACATCGTGCCTGCCGGGTATTACGCGCGATACGGTATTGGTGTTCGCTCGAGAACTGAACATCCCAGTAATTGAACGAAGGATTACACGGGACGAAGTCTATATTGCGGACGAAGCGTTTTTCACTGGAACGGCTGCTGAGGTGTTACCGATTCGCGAACTTGACGGACGAGTGATTGGCGACGGCAAACCCGGTTCGGTAACACTTAGACTGCAATCGCTTTATTTTGATCAGGTTCGTGGAAAACGCGACGCACATCCGGATTGGCATGTCTTGGTCACGGATTCTGTCTAAAAAAACGAACACGAGCTAATACTTCCGGGTTCCGTCGGGCATGGTCTTGAACCGTCGATGCAGCCATAGGTATTGGGCGGGATGGATACGGATCTCGCGTTCAATGACGTGATTCATTAGGGTTGCATCGGCGATCTCATCGCCTGTTGGGTAAGCCTCGACGCGGCGTAGATGCACCGACCACGAACAGTCTGATTCGTCCCTGAAATGGCTCATAAATATAACCGGTGAACCAGAAATTTTGGCGAGACGACTGGTCACGTTGATCGTGGCTGCAGGAATCCCAAAAAAAGGCGCGAATACGGAATGTTGACGACCGTTGTCTTGATCAGCGGCGTACCAAATCGTTCGCGATTGGCGCAATTGGCGGACTGTGCCGCGCATATCACTTCGTTCAATGACGTGACCGTATAGGGAATTTCTACGGCGTAAGCTGATGTAGTCAATCACCGAATTTCGGCTTGTCCGGTAGATACAATCGAAGTCAAAATGAGCGGCCAGAAACGCACCCCCGAGATCCAATACAGCGAAATGAGCACCTACCAAAAGCACTCCTTTACCTTCGTTTACTGCCGTTTGCAGAACCTCCAACCCATGGAATCGTACGCGCGGAAGCAATGCATCTACGGGTCGCAGCCAAGTGTAAGCGGTCTCAATGATAGCGATCCCAGTGGATTCGAAAACCTGCTTCGTGAGCCGGACTCTCTCTTGGGCGCTGAGATCTGGAAAACAAAGTTCAATATTTTGAGTGGCGATTCGCGTCCGCCTTCCACCAATGCGTTGAAGAAGATTCCCGATCAATCGACCCAACCGAAATTGGTGACGTATGGGTAGACGGACGACAAAAAAGGCCACAGCGATCAGCAACCATGTCGGCCAATGAGCCGGTGACAGCAGTCGAAACGGCATAGCGCGTATTCTAACAGTCTGAATCCCACCGCTTATAGCAGACTCGAACGGAACGGTGTGCCGGTGTATAACGGCGGCCAGCATGCCGTGATGGACTTTCTTTGTCGGAATTGATGTACATGGTGTTGTCGCGTGTGGCGCTGCCGTTCGTTTGGTTGCGGCTCTGGATCCGCGGTCGACGTGACCCCGCGTACCAAGAGCGCCGAGGCGAACGCTTAGGATTTGTCCCTGCGGCGCTACCCCGTAAAGTGGTTTGGTTCCATACGGTATCCACGGGAGAGACGTTAGGTGCAGTGCCGTTAATTCGCGCTATCAAACGAGTCATACCAGATGTTCCATTCTTGGTAACGACAACGACACCAAGCGGTTCGGTGGAAGTACGGAAACACTTGGGTATGGAGGTGGAACACTGTTATTGCCCGTACGACTTCCCGAAGGCCGTGCGACGCTTTATGGATAGCGTCGAACCCAGAGCCTTAGTACTCATGGAAACGGAGTTATGGCCGAACATCATTCGTGAGTGTCGACGGCGAAACGTTCCGGTCTATCTCGTTAACGCCCGGCTTTCTGAACGTTCAGCGACTGGTTATCAGCGTCTGACCGCTCTCATGGGCAGTGTTCTAACGAACATGACTCATATTTATTGCCAATACCAAGACACTGCGGATCGCTTTGCTGCATTAGGCGTTGAGCGTGAGATCTTGAGCGTGACGGGAAGCGTGAAGTTCGACCTTGAATTCCCCCCCGACATCGATTCGCGACGTGCTGAGTTCGAGAATAACTGGCAATTGGGCAAGAGAATTTGGATCGCAGGTAGTACGCATCCAGGCGAAGAGGAAGTGGTCTTGCAAGCCCATAAACGATTGCTTCAGCAACACCATGACCTGTCGCTGATTTTGGTGCCCCGTCATCCACCGAGGGCGTTGGAGGTTGTGCGATTAGCGAAGACGTATGGATTCGACGTCGCTGCGTTATCAAGCGATCCAAAGCCTGCTGACGTACTAGTGGGCGACGAAATGGGGACCTTAATTTATCTATATGCCGCTGCCGAAGTTGCCTTCGTAGGCGGCAGTCTTGACGACACGGGTGGTCATAATCCGATTGAAGCGGCGATACACGGTGTGCCTATGATTATGGGCCCGAATCGCATCAATTTTGCCCAGGTTGTGCAGCGTTTTGAAGCCGCGGGTTGTTTGCATTTGGCTGATAACGTAGACGACCTAACTAATTGCGTGGACGCGCTGCTGAAGGACGCGGGACGAAGAGAGGTCGAGGGGCGCGCAGCGCGTCAGGTGGTATCGAATAATCGGGGCGCGATTGAGCGGGTTTCCACTGATCTAAGTCGTCGTCTTGTGGGCTAGCGTTGGAATATAGGTAGACTGCTCAGCGTCCCGATAAGGTTGTAAGTTTCCGTACGGGATTGCTTGTGTCCGTGTAACTGCTGATTTCAAGGATGTCATCTTCGGAGAGGACGCCGGTCGTCTGTTTTAACCGCAACAGATCGAGAATGTAGTTATATCTCGAGTCTGCATAATCGTATTGCGAAGAAAATAAATTCTGTTGAGCCTGTAGTAATTCGACAATGTTACGTGTTCCGACCTCATACCCGGTTCGGACTGCTTCGAGAGCCGACTCCCTTGATTTAATCCCCTTAAGGCGCGCTTCCACACGGGCCACATCCGTCATTACTGCACGGAAGAAATTTCGAGTATCTCTAGCTGTGGTCAGTTCTCGCTCTCGTAATCGTTCCTTAGACTCCTGCACGCGGTGTCGCTGTTCGGTGAACCGGGAATGCACGAGGCCGCCTTGAAATATAGGCATGGAAGCAGAGAGCGAATACGTGTTGCCCGAGGTTCGATTTCCATAGAAAGAAAGTCCACCCGAGAAACTCTCGTTGTAACCCGCTCTAAAGTTCAACGTGGGTAGATGCCCGGAGAGGCGTGCACGCAAGGTGCTCTCCGCCGATCGTACCGCATCGCGAGCGGACTGGAGTTGCGGGTTACTTGTCAACGCTACGTTGGCCCACTCGTTTTCGTTTCGCGGATCCGGATTGACAATGGGTAAGCGGGTGCTTAACCGGTCGATCTCGTCGAAGCTTGTTCCTGTAATGGTGGTCAAGCTCTCAAAATAGATGCCTTGGTCGCCAGTGAATTGAATTCGATTGACGACGGCATTGTCGTAAGCCGCTGTCGCTTCGAGTACATCCGTGATTGCGACGAGGCCCACGTCAAAGCGTTGTTGGGTTTGCTCAAGTTGACGTTTTACCGCTTCCTCACTCGCCAAGGTTGAATCAAGGCGCGCTTGTGCGCGGAGGACATTGAGATACGCATCTGCGACCCTCGTGTAGAGAGCCAACTGGGTTGTTTGGTAGTCCGAGTCGGCTTGTAACGAAAGTGCCTTGGCCGACCGCCAGTTAAACCAATTCGCCACATTGACAATTGGTTGTTGCAGGTCGACGGACCAGTTATGACCTTCAAAGTCTTCGTCCTCGGGCTGGTACGTCTGTCCAAAGGTCGGGCTCGCCGGATTCATGTCGAGCCGGGATCCATAGGCGCGCGTTTGTTCAGATTTTGACCCCGAGGCCGACACAGTGGGTAATAGTGACGCCCTTGATTGCACCACGCCTTGTTTTCGCGCCAAGCGCCCAGCATGCGCTGCGCCCAAAACCGGGTCGTTATCCCTCGCAGATCGATACACGTCTTCCAGGCTAGCGCCCTGTGCCAATGGGGCGAGCGTCAACAAGATGACGGCAATAAGAGTGAACTTCATGTGGCAGACTTCGCGAGGCAAGCGATTGATATTACCAAATAAGTGGGCGGGTAGTCGTTTAGTTGACAATGGATGCCCAACTGAACGATGACGAAGGCCACGGATGTTGATTGTGCCATTCATGTACAAGTAATTTGCTCTCGAAAAATGTAACCTATACGTTACATTTACTACAAGCGAATGGTAACGTCAAGGTTACATTTTATTCCGTAGATGCTTTCTACTTTCTACCACGCGAGGCTGCAGTTAGAATCCACGCTTCAAAGACAAAGTTATACAGGTCTGTGAGAAAATCCCGTCGCTACAAGATTGATCTCGTTGAACACATGGCCGAGTGTGATCAAAACTATGCGCGAGTGATCAAGTTATTTCCGGACCATGCCCAAGCAGATCATCGCGATCTATTGCTTTGTTTTGGAGAGGAAGTCGTTAACGTTCGCATGAGCGTGCTCGAACGAAGTCGATATACGTCGGTGATTTTGTTGAACCAAGAAGCATCTTTTATGGCACCTTCAAACAGTATTCGTATTCGCGTGTATCACGACGCAAAGTCGGCAGAGGTGATAGAGATTCAGAACCAACGCCGGTTTGAAGCGATTTATGACTACCCCAATCCGAAGATGCGTCAACGGGACGAGAAAAAGCAAATTAATCGGTTCTTAGGTGAATTTCTCGGTTTTTGTTTGACGTTCGGAGCCTCAAGGGAATTACCCTATGAACGAGCTGTAACGATCCGATAAAGCGAGGCACCTTTAGTTAGTAGCTTGATAAGGAATACCGATAAACGAAGAACCGATAGTGGGTGAACCGCTGAAAGTATTGCAGGTAACGGACACCCACTTGTTTCCGACCACGGATGGCACTCTTCTAGGAATTAATACGTACGACAGTCTGCGGGCAGTACTCAGCCAAGCGTTTTCGCAGGGATCCCCGGACGTGTTGATCGGTAGCGGTGACATCGCACAATTCGCGGAACCGGCAACTTATCGGCTGTTCTTAAATCTTGCGCACGAATACTTTGATGGACCGATCTTGTGTGTTCCAGGCAATCACGACATTGGAGCCACGTTTAGCCAGGAATTGCCGACGGAATCGATAGACCTGCATGGGTGGCACATAGCGGGGATCGACACGCACGTGGATGATGAAGTAGGCGGCCACGTCGACGCTGCCCAGATCAGTTTATTGACCAACGAAATTGCCAAGGGTTTCGGTCCGGTCCTGATGGTCGGTCATCACGCGCCCATTGAGATTGGGACGGCTTGGCTCGACGTACACCGTATTAGTGGCGGTGACGAACTGGTTGAGACGTTGGTAAACAGCGATCGAACCCGAGGTTATGTATTCGGCCACATTCATCAAGCGTTCGACCGCACCGTGGGCGAAACTCGGTTTTTGGCGACACCGTCCACCTGTTTTCAGTTTGGGTCCGATCCGAAACGATTCTCGGTCGAATCGACAAGTCCTGGGTATCGATGGCTCGATCTCGATATGCAAGGCTCTATCGAAACGTGGGTCGATCATGCACGTGACTTTGAAATGACCTTGGATCTGAAAGACACGAAACACTGATGGCAAAAGTCTATTCTGCTGAGTCCATCCAAGTTTTATCCGGGCTTGAACCGGTCCGCCGTCGACCGGGTATGTACACGGATACGTCACGTCCCAACCACCTCGTACAAGAAGTGATCGACAACAGTGTTGACGAAGCCCTGGCCGGTCATGCGCGTGAGATTGAAGTGACGTTATTTGCGGATGGTTCCATTGAGGTTATCGATGATGGTCGAGGCATGCCTGTCGACGTTCACCCAGAACATAAGCTTTCGGGGGTCGAGCTCATTTTGACTAGGCTCCATGCCGGGGGGAAGTTTGATAACGAGCATTACAATTTTTCAGGTGGCTTACATGGGGTAGGCGTTTCTGTGGTCAACGCGTTATCCACGTGGCTGATTGCAGAAATCAAGCGCGATGGAAAGCTGTACTCGCAGCGGTTTGAAAGTGGCAAGCCTAAGGATGTGTTGAAAGAGATCGATACGGTAGGCAAGCGCAATACGGGAACGCGGATTCACTTCCTTCCCGACGAAGCGTATTTCGATACGAAACGTATAGCGGAAAATCCTTTACGCCACCTGCTCAATGCGAAAGCCGTGTTGTGTCCAGGCCTCACGGTGAGTTTTTCGGTAGAGGAGAAGAAAGGGCAAGCTGATACCCAAACATGGTGTTACGAAGATGGACTGCGAACCTATTTGGGATCCGGACTCGAAGGTGAGCGAATTCCGATAGAGCCTTTTGTTCACTCTGCTGAAGGCAATCAGGAGGCAGCCGAATGGGCTTTGCAATGGGTGATCGATGGAGGCGAACTCATTACCGAGAGTTACGTCAATTTGATTCCGACACCGCTGGGTGGAACCCACGTCAATGGATTACGCAGTGGACTTGTCGAGGCACTCCGAGAATTTTGTGAATTTCGCGATTTGCTGCCTCGAGGGATCAAGCTGACGGGAGAAGATCTGTGGGATCAATGCACCTATGTGCTTTCCACGAAGTTGGCTGAACCTCAGTTTACGGGGCAGACGAAGGAGCGTTTGTCATCCCGCCAATCGGCTGTTTTTGTTAACGGCATTGCTAAAGACGCGTTTAGTCTCTGGTTGAACGAGCATCATGGAGATGGGGAGCGAATCGCCGAATTAGTGATCGCCAACGCGCAGCAACGAATTCAAGCAAGCAAGAAGATCGCTCGTAAGAAGATTACCGCGGGTCCCGCGCTGCCGGGAAAACTTAAGGATTGCGCGTCACAAGATGCGGACCGCTCGGAGTTGTTTTTGGTTGAGGGAGACTCGGCGGGTGGTTCTGCAACTCAGGCCCGAGACCGCGAGTTCCAAGCGGTGATGCCTTTGAAGGGTAAGATTCTGAATACTTGGGAAGTCGACGGCTCTCAGGTGCTCGCATCGCAGGAAGTGCACGACATTTCGATCGCGCTGGGTGTGGAACCGGGCGATGATAATTTAGATGGTTTGCGTTACGGCAAGGTGTGTGTGCTGGCGGATGCAGATTCCGACGGCGCCCATATCGCGACGCTCTTGTGTGCGCTTTTTTTAAAGCACTTCAAGGCATTGGTCGTAGCGGGGCACATCCATATCGCCATGCCGCCGTTGTATCGCATTGATTTGGGAAAAGAAGTCTTCTATGCGCTCGACGAATCTGAAAAAAAAGGGATTCTTGACACGATCGCTGCGGAGAAAAAACGTGGCACCCCCATGGTGCAGCGATTCAAGGGACTTGCCGAGATGAATGCCATGCAATTACGCGAAACTACGATGGCCCCGGATACCCGGCGACTGGTGCAGCTCAAAATTGACTCCGACAGCAAAACGCAAGAGACGATGGATATGATGCTTGCAAAAAAACGAGCACACGACCGTCGTACGTGGCTTGAGATGAAAGGAGACCAAGCAGCGATTGATTAGGCCAATTCCGAACGGAGGGACTAGATGATGTTGGATACCAATGGAGATGTCGAAGTTGTACCTCTGAGGGCTTATACGGAAAAGGCATACCTCGACTATTCGATGTATGTGATCAACGACCGTGCGTTGCCTCACGTTGGAGATGGACTTAAACCCGTTCAACGGAGAATCATCTACGCAATGTCTCAAATGGGACTTAATCATCAAGCCAAATTTGCGAAGTCCGTACGAACGGTGGGTGAGGTGACCGGCAAGTTCCATCCGCATGGAGACACCGCTTGTTATGAAGCTATGGTGCTAATGGCTCAATCCTTTTCGTTTCGATATCCGCTTGTGGATCCCCAAGGCAATTTTGGGGCGCCCGATGATCCCAAGTCTTTTGGAGCAGCACGGTATACGGAGGCTCGATTAGCAAATTACGCGGCGTTACTTCTGACCGAGGTGGCCCAGGGAACGGTCGATTTTTCTCCCAATTTCGATGGGACTCGGGACGAACCTGACATCCTCCCAGCGCGGTTACCCTTCATTTTGTTGAACGGATGTACTGGAATTGCGGTCGGTATGGCCACAGACGTTCTACCTCACAACCTTAAAGAAGTGGTTGCGGCATGTATTTTATTGTTGGACCGCCCGTCGGCGAGCCTCGGCGATGTTCTAGCTTGCATTAAGGGACCCGACTTCCCGTCTGAGGCGCTGATTATCACTGATCAACGAGAACTTGAAGATGTCTATGAAACAGGACGAGGATCGGTTAAGACCCGTGCTCAATATGTCCGTGAGCAAGGCGAGATAGTAATTACAGCGCTACCGTACCAAGTCTCGCCAGCGAAAGTACTTGAGCAAATTGCTCAACAAATGCAGGCAAAAAAACTGCCCATGCTTGCGGATCTTCGCGATGAGTCTGATTACGAAAATCCGACTCGTTTGATCTTGGTTCCTCGCTCGAATCGGGTTGATATCGACCGTCTTATGAGCCACCTATTTGCAACCACGGACCTTGAACGCAGTCATCGGATGAATTTCAACGTCATTGCCTTAGACAAACGACCTCGGGTATTCGGCCTCAAAGAGTTGCTTAAAGAATGGCTTAAGTTCCGACAAGAAACGGTGCAGCGTCGCATCGAATACCGTCTCGAACGTATTGCCGAGCGCGTACACATTGTCGAGGGATTGCTCGTCGCTTACCTCAATTTGGACGAAGTTATAAGGATCATTCGCGAAGAAGAGGATCCCCAAAGTGAGCTGATCAAACGATTTGAATTATCGGCAGTCCAGGCAACTTCTATTCTTGACCTTCGGCTTAGGCAACTCGTCAAGCTTGAAGAAGAGAAACTCGAGGCTGAACGTGGAGAGTTGGCGGATGAATCGACTGACCTCGAGAAAATACTTGGATCCAAAGTTCGACTAAAAACGTTGATCAAAAACGAGCTAAAAGCAGTTGCTAAGGAATACGGCGATGCAAGACGTTCTGAAATCACGGTCGAAGAAGAAGCGGCCGCATATTTGGACGAAGATTTGATCAGTAATGATCCGGTGACGGTGATCATGTCTGATAAAGGCTGGATACGGTCCGCTAAAGGTCACGAGACTGATCCTGAAGATTTTGCCTATCGCCCCGGAGATTCGTTTGCCGGTGCCGTACGTACCCGACTTAACGAAAACTGTGTCTTCTTCGATTCGACAGGCCGTGCGTACACGCTGCAGTCGCGGACGCTGCCCTCGGCGCGTGGTCAGGGAGAACCGCTTACGGGCAGATTGAATCCGCCGCCAGAAGCAAGGTTCGTCGGTTTGGCTGCGGGCGATGTAAGGGTGCTTTTGGGATCCGAGGCAGGCTATGGCTTTGTCGGCTCATTGAAAGAAATGGTGACCAAGAATCGATCGGGGAAAGCGGTTCTCAATGTGCCTGAAGGTAGCTTCGCGTTGCCGCCATCGATTGTGGTTGAAGATACGTTGGTAGCTGTGATTACCAATACAGGTCGATTGCTCGTATTTGAATTAAGTCAGGTTCCCGAGCTCAATCGGGGTAAGGGAAGCAAGCTTATGAATATTCCGATCGCGAGTTTGAAGACTCGAGAGGAATACGTCATCGGGCTTACCGCCTTTGGTGAGAGGGATCGGTTGATCTTGCGAGCCGGTCAACGTCACCTGGGTTTGCGGGTCCAAGACATGCAGAATTATTTGGGCGAACGCGCACGCCGTGGGCGTAAATTACCGCGGGGATTCCAGAAGATCGACCGAGTGGAAGTAGAACGTCAGTAGCTGCCAAACAATCCTAGAGGTGAAACTTATACGGCTTGGGCGATGATGAGCTCAGCTTGACGCTCGATCAGTGTTTGGTACGCGGGAGCGACCCCTTCCACTAGATGATAGCGACGAGACGTCGAAATCAGAGAGATGGCCGCGGGATTATCTTTAATGCGCCCAATAATTCGTTCGGTACGCGTGATACTTGCCATCACGTCCTCGCTAATAGCGAGATGCCCATCGGAAGCCAAGGCTGAAAGTAGCACCGCGTCACGGGCATTGTCGGTAGACAGCAACTCGTCGAGCGTCGTGCAGACAGGTCCGACGTGCAACCCGAATCGAAAGCGGATTTTCGGTCGTTCTTCGGCGTAGTGGTCGTGATTCATGGCATCGAGCGTTCTGCTAAGTAGCAAAGCGGCGCAAACGACTTCGAAGCTTCGGTCCTGTGCGTCTGTTTGATCGAAGGCGAGGGCAACGCCAGTTCCTGTCAGTAGAGTCGCTCTGGCAGCGTAGAGGTTTGCAACCCGATTGGAGCGAGCTGTGGCGATGGACATAGCCCTAGTTCTCGCTTCGGCGGGGAGACTGATTTGGTTAAACACGTTGACCACTAGTATGAAAGCACTCGCGTGGGAGGAACTTCCATGTTTGATCGACGGATCAGACGCCGACAGGTTGGCGCGAAAAGCCAGTCCGATCACGACCCCAATAACGGTGAGGAACCCAGTTGCGCACATCCACAAAGACTGCAGAACCTTGTCGGAAAGTGACGTCTGAAACGCATCAGGATTAATCAAAATTTGTATGTAACCGGCGATAGTGTCTTGTACCGTGATTTCTTGGCTATACGCAGGAAGGGTGGAATACGGCGCGAAATTTCCAGCAACAGCGAGTAGTTGACCGTCGACGCTGTAAATGCTTATGCCAGCGATTTCATTGAACATGGCCATGTCATTGGTAAGGGCACTGAGTGCTAGATTGTCGTTGCTTAAAAGTGGTTTCACTGCCAGCTCCGAAAGTCGATATGCGGACGTATTCCCGAAGGCGACAAGCCTAGAGTGGCCCTGCCCCAACGCGGTGTAATGCCAAATGGATAACACTAAGCAGACGGCAAAGAGATACGTCGCGGCGACTCC
Source organism: Gammaproteobacteria bacterium UBA1119 (assembly GCA_002313255.1). Lineage (GTDB taxonomy): Bacteria > Pseudomonadota > Gammaproteobacteria > Pseudomonadales > Azotimanducaceae > UBA11889. Next base: position 125,070 of record DCBA01000010.1, read on the forward strand.
GCCTAGAAGCCTTTTCGACTGCGAAATCGCATCCGTTAGTTGGATCCTCAACACCACCGATACCTAATTAGCCGTGGCTCGGTAACAACGACGTCATGTATCTGCGCGCGCTGTTTGCCTCTTGATGATGCTGATGGTGAATTTGGTTGAGTTGTTCGCTTCATTTGATTAAGCGAGAGTATCGATTCGCGTAGATGCTGGTGGTAAAGAATCCGAAGTAATCAATTCTTTGGCGGGTCGCCCCGGCGTTTCTTGGACCAACTTGGGAACGAGATATCCTGGTAATTTGCTTTGAACTGCGCCGTGCAAACGGATCGCAGTATCAATACCGATATGGAAATGGGAGGTACCTTTTACCCGGTCCGGTAGGTGCAGGTAGTAGGGAAGAATACCAATCTCGAAAAGTGCCTCAGACAGATCGCATAGCGTTACATCGTCGTCATTTACGCCCGCGAGTAAAACGCTTTGATTTAGCAGTGTTATGTCGGCCTGGCGCAATGCAGCAAAGGCCACAGCGACATTCTCATCAATTTCGTTTGCATGATTGAAATGTGCGACGACCACCGTGTTTAAGCGTGTATTTGCGAGTATCTCAATCAATGGTTCGGAAATCCGCTGAGGGATAACCACGGGGAGACGAGTATGAATTCGCAACCGGTTCACGTGCGGAATGTCCTCGATATTCGCCACAAGGATACTCAAGCGCTCGTCAGGCATGATGAGGGGATCTCCGCCTGACAAAATTACTTCGCGGATTGAAGGATCGTCCTTGACGTGGTCCAACATCGGGAATGTGCTGTCGTGGCGGTGATGCGCATAAGGGAAGTTGCGCCGGAAACAATATCGGCAATTTACCGCACAATTCTCAGCCGCGATAACTAATACCCGGCCCCGGTATTTCTGCATGAGACCCGGGACCAGCGTGGCTGATGCTTCCTGCAAGGGATCGGACTCGAAACCTGGGGCGCTGGCCTTTTCAGCCAGTTCGGGAACAACTTGACGCAGCAGTGGGTCACTTCGATCACCTCGACGCATACGGGATACATATGGCATGGGCACCCGCATAGGAAAGGCCGGGTTCGGATCCCAGTCGGCGCCATCTAGCGAAAGTCCGAGCATGTCGGCCAGATCCTTGACGTGGGTGACGGCACCTGAAAGCTGTGTTTGCCATGCTTTGGGCTGCCAAGGAAGTGGAATCGACGTTATCATTTTGGGTTTACGGTTTGGGTGAGAGCACGTGGCAGCCTATTCTACTAACGAATTCCGTTCAGGATTGAAGGTTCTCCTAGAAGGCGAACCTTGTTCGATTCTCCAAAATGAATTCGTAAAACCTGGTAAAGGCCGAGCCTTCAACCGAGTTAGATTCCGAAATCTAAAGTCGGGTCGCGTATGGGAGCGGACGTTTAAAAGTGGCGAGTCCATTGAAGCGGCGGACGTAATGGACCTAGATATGCAGTATCTGTATAGCGACGGCGAGTTCTGGCACTTCATGCGTACGGATGGAAGTTATGAACAAGTTGCTGCCAATCGAGCCGCAGTTGGTATCGCAAAAGACTGGTTGAAAGAAGAAGACGTCCTGAGTGTCACGCTGTGGAACGATGAGCCGATATCGGTCACCCCGCCGAATTTTGTTGAACTTGAAGTCACCCATACCGATCCTGGGATTCGGGGTGACACCGCGCAAGGAGGGAGTAAACCTGCCGAACTGTCGACAGGGGCGATTATTAAGGTCCCCCTCTTTGTTGAAATTGGCGATATTTTGCGCGTTGACACCCGTAATGGTGAATATGTAGGGCGCACCAAGGATTGATTCAATGGCGGCCATCTTGTTCGCTCGACAGCTTGGTTGAACGGGCGCGCGTTCTTGGTGTGATTCGTGATTTCTTTCGCGAGAAAAATGTGCTCGAGGTCCAAACGTCCGTGCTTGCTCGATACGGCGCGACTGAACCAACCATAGCAAGTTTCAGGACGGACTCGGGGCATCACCTGCAAACGTCGCCTGAGTTCCAAATGAAGCGTCTTTTGGCTGCGGGCGCGCCGTCCATCTATCAAATATGTCCTGCTTTTCGGCAGGGGGAGGAAGGTCGAAACCACAATCCCGAGTTTGTCATCCTCGAATGGTATCGACTCGGCTTTAATTCGCGTCAACTAATCCTGGAGGTTGCCGAATTAGTTGATTTGATTCTAGG
>DCBA01000010.1:127639-167126 GCA_002313255.1 Gammaproteobacteria bacterium UBA1119
TCGATGTTCACGGTGATTCGGACTTGAAAGTGGCAGAGTTGGCTCGGGAACAGGGACTCGACAACGTTGTCGGTCGATCGGATGGCGTCGACTTCTTGATGGCAAGCGCGCTTCAACGGCTCCCGTTCGAACGAGTGTTTATTACAGAATTTCCCGTCGACCAGGCCGCCTTGGCGAAAACAAAGCATTCAGGGAAAGACGTCGTGGCGGATCGATTCGAATTGATCATCCGGGGAATTGAAGTTGCTAATGGTTATCACGAGCTCACAGACGCTGACGAACTCGAGCGTCGGATGGACGTTGATAATCGCGAACGCCGTGAATTGGGGTTACCCACGTTGGCCCGAGATCCATTCCTATTAGCTTCCATGCGTCAGGGATTGCCAGCTTGTGCCGGCGTCGCCGTTGGATTGGATCGGCTACTTGCGCTAGCAGGTGACCATGAATCGTTGAGCTCTGTTATGGCCTTTCCGTTCGATCGTGTTTGAAACCTATGTGCTCACCCATTTTGATGGGGGAATCGGGTTCAAATCTATCCAATACCCCGAACGACGGGGGGACAAGTACGATCGCGGTAGAGCCCAGCGTAAAGCGAGCCATTTCCTCGGCGCGACTAAATTGTACGTCTTGCGGCAAGCGTTCGACCCGTCGTCGATATGGGGAGAGCGGTCCAGGCCAACTGGTGGTAATACTTGCCACAATAAGGGCTCCGACCATTACAAGTCGGACCGCGCCTGTGTTCGTTTGTAAGCTGCAAACAAGCCTCTCATTTCGACAGAACAGGTTGCGAATGCCACGGACGCTTTGTCCATTGACCGAAAATAATTTCCCGGGGATTTCAATCGTCTTCGATAGGATGGCGTCTATCGGTGCGTGTACTCGGTGATACATGCTTGGATCTAGATAGAGTGTCAAGAAAGAACCACCATCGAGATCACTACAATTATGTCCGACCAGTTCAGCAACGCTATAAGTATGGCCTTTGGCTTGGAGTAACTTACCTCGTTGGATGATTCCGGATTGCGAGACAACGCCATCGACCGGGGAAATTATTGTCGTAGAGTCGGAAGGAATGGGCCTTAGGCCTGGTTTTAGCTCGCGAGAAAAAAAATCGGCAAAGGTTTCGAATTCCTCAGGTATTTTGCGCTTGGAGGTCGACATATCGACCGCGTAACTGCGCATAAATGACCGAATAAGGATATTTTTTATTAGCGGCCAACGAACCACGGCAAATACGCCAACAAAGCGCGACAGGAGTCGTTTCGGCAAAATATGCTGCACTACGGCAAACATCAGGATCGTTTTGGCGGTCCTGTTTCGATAGGGGTGTCGGGTTGGTTGCCCCATTCGGACCACGACCCATGGTAGGCGCGAATGCGCGGAAAGCCGAGCAGGCGCGCCGTCATGTAGGTGAGCCCAGATCGATGGTGCGTTTGACAGTGCGTAACAATGTCTTTCGAACGCACGATGCCGTGTTCGCCAAGCAATGCCTCGGCGTTTTTAATCAGCGTGCGGTGGTGCTCTCCGTCCATGAGGTCAACCCAATCGAGATGCCTCGCTCCAGGTATGTGTCCTGCCCTCGCAGCCGTACGCCGTGTTCCGTCGTATTCATCAATCGATCGACAATCCCAGATGACAAGGTCGTCGTCTGATAAACGAGGCGTAATATCTTTGATTTCGGCGATTGGCACAGAACTGATGGAGAGGCTGACTTGGTGCGGGCTAACGGGAGTTGGGGTTGTAACCAAAGGTAAACCGTTGGCCACCCAAGCACGTAAACCGCCATCTAAATAGGACCATTGTTCGTGACCGATAACGTCGAGCGTCCATGCCAGTCGTCCTGCCCAGCCGCCACCCTCGTCATCGCAAACGACGATATTTGTATCAGGTACGTAACCAATGTTTCCAAAAACTCGATTAAGCTTTTCGATGGTCGGCAGGCGGCCTGGCGCTGGAGGAATGCCGCAGATTAGATCGTCCGGAACAACAAGAACGGCCCCGGGGATGTGAGCTTTTCGATAAACTTCTAATGTGGTTACTTGAATCACTTGAACTCGCTGCGAATTCAAGAGCTGCGAGAGTTCGTCGGTAGATACTAAAGTTGGATGAGTAGCCATAAATCCCGCGAGATAATAGCGTAGGCTTTGTTTTTTAGCTCACCGAGCGAGGGATGAGCGTGTCTGGAAACTTGATTTGGATGGATCTTGAGATGACGGGACTGAATCCCGAAATAAACGTCATTATCGAGATCGCAACAGTAGTGACAACGTCGGATCTCGACATTGTTGCCGAGGGCCCGTCCCTGGCAATATTCCAGCCAAAAGAATGTATGGACTTGATGGATGACTGGAACCTAGAACATCATTCGGCATCGGGGCTTTTAGATCGAATAGCATCTCATGGCGTTTCGGAGACCGAAGCAGAAGCAGTGACCCTAGATTTCGTAAGTTCCCATGTGGATCCAGGGGAAGCACCTCTTTGCGGTAATTCAATTTGGCAGGACCGACGCTTCTTGGTTCGTCATATGTCGAGCCTAGAGAGTTATCTCCACTATCGAATTGTTGACGTCAGCACCATTAAGGAGTTGGCTGCGCGTTGGGCGCCAGCGGTCCTCGACGAGGTGATTAAGAAAGGTAATCATCGGGCGCTTGATGACGTTCTGGAGTCGATCGCCGAACTTCGTCACTATCGAACCCATCTGTTTAATGTGGATTAAGTTTTTGAACCGCCCATTCGAGGTGTTCGCTAGCCAGTGTGTCGCCTTTTCGAAGTGACTCCGCGAGCTTCTCTTCGGCGGCTCGAATAAGGTCGGGGGTTGGTTGGGCATTCCCTGCTGCGATGGCTAGATTTCTGACCCATTGGGAATAGTTTATTCGGCGCAATGCCATCCCCTCCGTGTGCGTAAGAAAATCCTCTTCATTCCATGCCAGTAGTCGGATCAGGGTCGGATCATCTAGACCGTGGCGTGGGACGAAATCCGACTCATTGCTTGCTTGGGCGAAACGGTTCCAGGGGCAAACCAACTGACAATCATCGCAACCAAATATTCGGTTGCCAATGGATTCACGCAGTTCTTCGTCAATGACACCTTTATGTTCGATGGTTAGATATGAGATACAACGTCGTGGATCGAGTTGCTTGGGCCCAACAATTGCGCCAGTTGGACAGACGTTTATACAAGCATTACAGGTGCCACACTTATCTTCTTGAAGCTCGATATTTATCGGTAGGGGAATATTGGTAAATATCTCACCAAGAAAAAACCACGAACCGGCGCTTTGGTTCAGGATGAGTGTGTTTTTACCGACCCATCCGATCCCCGCTTTGGCCGCCAAAGGTTTTTCTAGAATTGGTGCAGAATCTGTGAACGCTCGGTATTGCCCGCCCGCATGGATTTCAATTTGTTTCGCGAGGGCTCGGAGTCGCCCGCGAACGGTTTTGTGATAATCCCTACCGAGAGCGTAATGTGAGATGTAGCCTTTATCGGGGCTGTTCAAAACGTTACTGCGGGTAACGGGCAAATAATCCATGCGGGCCGATATCACCCTAATCGTTCCAGGCATGAGCTTAGACGGGTCAGTGCGTTTTTCCACATTGCGTGCCATGTAGCCCATGTCGCCCTGAAACCGCTGTTCCAACCATGCCCTGTAATCGGGTGTGTAATCGCTGAGGTCGGTGTCGGTCACTCCGATCTGTTGAAAACCGAGATCCATGGCCCACGAATCAAGGTGGCTGGCGAGTTCGTCGATGTGCATCCCGCTATAATCTCTCATATGCGGGTTATTTCACGAGTTTACACGGGCGTTCAAGTACGCGCTTTAGATCGGATACTGATCGAAGAATTTGACGTTCCCGGAATTTCATTGATGAAACGAGCGGGATTGTTTGCGTTCGATCGTCTGTGCGAACTTTGGCAGGGTGTGCGATCTATATCGGTCGTCTGTGGAAGTGGCAATAACGCTGGCGACGGATACATCGTTGCCGGGTTGGCACATAACCGCGGCGTACGCGTGCAGTTGATTCAAATCGGCAATGCCCAGGGTCTCAAAGGAAATGCTGAAACAGCGTATCGGTGGGCGTTGGAACAAGGCGTTGTCCCGAGGTTCTCGACGACTCTCGACGGTGAGGTCGTTGTTGACGCGATGTTGGGCACGGGCAGTGTTGGATCGATCCGTGATAGTTATGTTGCAGGTATCGATCTGATAAACGAACACGGAGCCCCGGTCGTCGCTCTGGATATCCCGACTGGGATTAACGCTGATACTGGCGCACTCTTCACCGAGACGCCGGTGAAAGCGGACCTAACGACCACCTTTATCGGCGCCAAGCTAGGGCTTTTCACCGGCCCGGGAGTCGACTTCGCGGGGCGAATTGAGCTGAGTGAACTCGATGCGCCGCAAGCCGTATTTGAACAAGTCCAAGGACTCTCGGTTATTCCGAAGAAAGATAGTGAACGGGCTGTTTCGAAGCGATCTACCGGAGCACATAAGAACAACTTTGGCCACGTGTTGATTGCAGGTGGCGATCACGGCATGTGTGGTGCGGTTCTGCTCGCAGCGGAGTCGGCGTTACGCACGGGCGCAGGTCTTGTCAGCGTGATCACTCGACCAGAGCATCGGTCCGCTATTGTGGCTCGGCGTCCTGAGGTCATGGTTTATGAATTCGAGGAACAACAAGATATTGCACCTCTTCTCAACCGGGCGAATGTTGTCGCGGTGGGACCGGGTCTGGGTCAGGGAGCATGGGGTCGAGGGATCCTTCAGCAGATGCTGAATAGCGGCAAGGAGTGCGTATTGGACGCTGACGCCTTGAATTTAATGGCCGATGAATCGTGGGCATCACCGGCCGAAGCAATCCTTACGCCACACCCGGGAGAAGCTTCTCGTTTGCTGGGAATTGCTACCGCCTCAATTCAGGCTGACCGCCCGACAGCTGCGAGAACGATCTCATCAAAATATAAAGCCGTGGCCATTCTCAAAGGCGCAGGGACATTAGTTGCCGATGGCGGAGAATTGCTTGGTATATGTATCGCGGGAAATTCGGGTATGGCGACCGCGGGAAGCGGCGACGTATTGACCGGCATTGTCGCTGCAGCGAAAGCCTTGGGGATAGATTCATCGACGGCGGCTGCACTTGGTGTATGGCTTCATGCATCTGCGGGCGACCGCGCTCTGGCAGGTGTTCGTGGGCGCGCAATTATTGCGTCAGACATTATTGAATCGCTAAGACCTTACGGAGAATCGACTGGTACAGAGGGTATCGGTGAACGTTAAGGAACTGCTGCTTCCAGACGAAAACGCGACGTTAGAAGCTGGCGCTCAGTTGGCGGATGAACTTTCTCAAGAGCTTGTTTTTCTCCACGGAGATTTGGGTGCAGGGAAAACAACGTTGGTACGTGGATTACTGCGGTCTTGGGGTCATCAAGGGACCGTCAAGAGTCCCACGTATACTTTGGTTGAACCATACGAGGTTGCTGGTAGGACCATTTATCATTTTGATTTTTATCGAATCGAGGACCCAGCGGAACTAAGCTATATCGGTATCGATGATCTCCTGAGCAGCGACGCGCTCAAGTTAATCGAATGGCCGTCACGAGGCGCTTCGGCGCTCCCCGAACCAGAATTGGAGATTGAGTTAAGCATTATTGACGGGGGTCGCGTACTCAATATCACGGACCACCGTGCCTGAGAATCTGGGGCGCATGTTTTTGCTAGGTAAACTAGCGTTGGTTGGGCTGTTGGGCCAGTTTTGTTTGGCCCAGATGAATAGCTTAGAAGGCGTCCGAGTTCATGACGCTCCCAATTACACGCGCGTCGTGTTCGACACGCGCTCCGAGGTAAATTACCAGGTCTTTATGCTGGATAACCCCGAACGCGTCGTGATCGATTTCGACGATACCGCAAAAAGCCAAAAGCTTGCGACGGGGCAAGTCGATAGTCTGGTGGTTGCGGGTATTCGTCGAGCCGAGCGTCAACACGGTATCTACCGTGTCGTCCTTGATCTAAAGCGACCGGTCAAATCCCCTGAACCATTTGTGTTAAATCCCGTTCGGCCATACGGCCATCGGTTGGTGATTGATCTTTATTGGGATTCCTCGGAACAAAAAGGCGTGGTGCAAGCACAACTGGATAGTCAACGGGATGTCGTTGTTGCTATTGACGCGGGCCATGGAGGTGAAGATCCGGGTGCTATCGGCGTCAACAATGTTCTTGAAAAGAACGTCGTTCTATCTATTGCAAGAGGAGTCAAGCGTCATTTGGATGCGGCGACAGGATTTAACGCCGTGCTCGTGCGCGCAGGCGACTATTACGTTCCCTTGCGGAAGCGACCGCAATTAGCTCGTGAGGCACGATCGGATTTTTTTATATCAATTCATGCTGATGCGTTTAAAAATCCTACAGTTAGTGGTGCTTCGGTATACGCGCTATCGCGGAAGCGGGCGACGAGCGAAACGGCGCGATGGCTTGTCGAGAACGAGAACCGATCGGATCTCATAGGTGGAGTCGGTAAAGTCGTACTGGACGACTACGACGAAAGCGTTGCTGAAATGCTTCTCGATTTGTCGATGGATGCTAATTTGATTCATTCGATTGACGCTGGCGAGACAGTGTTAGCCGCACTGTCGGGCGTAGCCCAGTTACATAAGGGGCAGTTAGAACAGGCAGGCTTTGTCGTGTTGAAGTCGCCGGACGTACCTTCAATTCTTGTTGAGACGGGCTACATTTCAAACCCGAGCGAAGCGCGGTTGTTAGCGACCTCCAAGTACCAACAACGAATCGCACGGGCAATCGCCGACGGTGTGCAAGAGTACATGCGTCGAAATCCGCCGCCCGGCAGCCTAATTGCAGTAATTGGCGACTCCAAGACTATCCGTCACTTGGTTAAACGGGGAGACACTCTGTCTGAGATCGCACTTCGCTATGATGTGAGTGCCGCTGCGATACGCCATGCCAACCGATTGCACGGCAACGTCATTAAAACCGGTGAAGTGCTGATTATCCCGAGGTTGGGACAGGAGAGTTAGGAAGAAATGCGAATTGAGAAACTCGATGCTTCTGTCGCCAACCAAATTGCCGCGGGTGAAGTCGTTGAGCGACCTGCCTCCATCGTTAAGGAACTGATTGAGAATAGCCTCGATGCTGGAGCTACTTCCGTAACGGTTGAGATTGAAGGCGCTGGTACGGGGCTTATTCGGGTTCTTGATAACGGAGTTGGGATCCATCACGAGGACATGCGGTTGGCGCTGGAACGTCACGCGACGAGCAAAATCACGACCACGGACGATCTTTTGTCCATCACTAGCATGGGGTTTAGAGGAGAGGCACTTGCGAGTGTTGCGTCTGTTGCAAGAACGACACTGACGTCAAGAGCGGTGGGAAGTGATCGCGCTTGGGCCCTAACCGTTGACGGCGGCGAAGAAAAACGTCACGCACCGGCCGCGCACCCCCAGGGCACTGCCGTCGAGATTCGAGATCTCTTTTTCAATACTCCCGCCCGTCGCAAGTTCATGAAGACGGAACGAACCGAAGTTGCACATATCTCGGAGACGGTCAGGCGGATCGCGCTCGCGAACCCACGCGTGAGCTTTGAACTCAAGCATGGCTCGCGAACGGTCGAGCGGCTGCCCGCAACGAATGCTTTGGTCGATCGAATCGAAAAATTATTAAGCCGAGATTTCCTGGCCGAGGCGGTCGAGGTCGATGAGCGCCAAGAAGAGCTTCGGCTACACGGGTGGATCGGATCGCCGACCTATACGAGACGAACGGCGGATCAACAACATCTGTTTGTGAACGCTCGCTATGTTCGAGACAAAGTGGTTAGTCACGCGATTCGGCAGGCATATCGTGACGTCATATTCCATGGGCGCCAACCGGTGTTTGTCGTGTATCTTGAAATCCCTCCCGAAGCGGTCGACGTGAACGTCCACCCGACGAAGCACGAAGTCCGCTTTCGTGATTCGCGACAGGTACACGATTTCATTTTCGGAAGGCTGAATAGGGCGTTGCGCGATGTGCGACCTGGCAGTTCGAACGACTTGATAAAAAATACCGGTGTTGCGATGAACTATACAGAACCGAAGGCTCCTGCGTGGGTACAAGCATCGTTTCCGCGTCAACTTAGCGTTCAAGTTGAAGGGGGTGCCAGCGCGTTCGTGACGGGAGAGAGAGATACAGTATATGCAGACGACCGCGTGTTTCCGCCCCTTGGATATGCTCTGGCTCAGCTTGGTGGGGCTTATATTCTTGCGGAAAACGAAGAGGGTTTGGTTATCGTGGACATGCATGCGGCCCATGAACGGATCACGTACGAGAAGATGAAGTTGGCGTCGTCCGAGCAGACTTTGGTCAAACAGCGGCTGCTTGTGCCGCTAAGTCTGGAAGTGACACGTCGGGAAGCGGACTTAGTCGAGGCTTTAACGGAAGAATTTGGTCGTCTAGGTATCGGTCTGGAACGCTTGGGCCCTTCGACGATACGCGTTCAGGAGGTACCCTCGCTTATTGGTACGGCCGATGTGGCGGAATTAGTGAGAGATGTTCTGGGGGAACTGGTGGAGTACGGTCACTCGGATTCGCTTGCTGAACACCGAGATAGCTTACTAGCCACAATGGCATGTCATGGATCCATCAGAGCGAATCGGCGCCTAGCCATAGAGGAGATGAATGCCTTGCTTCGAGAAATGGAACGCACCGAAAACGCTGGTCAATGCAATCATGGCCGTCCAACATTCCACGTGCAGAATCTCGCTGATCTTGATCGTCTGTTTTTGCGAGGCCAGTGAAGCACCAAAATCTAAGGCCGTTAGTGGTTACGCTGATGGGAGCCACGGCAAGTGGTAAAACGGATTTGGCGCTTGAAATCGCAGGACGTGTGCCCATCGACATCATCAGCGTCGATTCTGCAATGGTGTACCGTGGTATGGATATTGGTACCGCCAAGCCTTCCAAAGAGGCCCTCCGCAACAATCCACACGCTTTGGTTGACGTAAGGGACCCTCCGGATGCTTATTCTGCCCAAGACTTTATCGAAGATGCAGATCGAGCCGTACGCTTAGCTTGGGTACGAGGGCGCGTGCCTTTGCTTGTGGGCGGTACGATGATGTATTTCAATGCGTTTAAGGATGGTTTGGCAAAACTTCCCTCGGCGGACTCAACCGTTCGTCAAAATATCGAACAACGCGGCCAACAAGTCGGCTGGCCAGAATTACACCGCGAACTAAGTCAAGTGGATCCGGTTGCGGGCGCGGCGATTGATCCGGGAAATCACCAGCGGATTCAACGGGCACTAGAGGTTTATTGGATCACTGGAATTCCGATATCTGAGTTATGGCGTAACTCCCACGCCGAACCTGTGTCAGAGCGTCTCAACTGCAATTTAGTTGAGTTTGCGCTGACGACGGTATCCCGTGAGGAACTTCACGCCCGTATAGAAAGTCGTCTCGACGATATGTTGAATTCGGGATTCGTGGATGAAGTCAAGGGATTACGCGAACGTTGGGTAATCGGTACAAGTACTCCGTCGATGCGCGCTGTGGGATATCGTCAAGTTGGACAATTCCTTGCCGCTTCCGAAAGTAACGATGAACCGATCGATTTACGACACAGTATCCTTGTGGCGACACGCCAACTCGCAAAGAAACAATCCACTTGGCTTCGTGGTTGGCGATGTTTGAATGATCGAGCTCTGTTATCTGCTGACCTCGAAACCATGTTGCAAAAACTAACGCCTCTGCCATAGTGGATTCGTTGGGTAGAAGGAAAAACTCGAACAGAGCGCTTGTCTCACTGGGAAGTGCTCGGGAGAACGACAGTGGCAAAAGGGCAGTCTCTACAAGACCCGTACCTAAACACGCTACGAAAGGAACAGATTCCTGTCTCGATCTATCTAGTGAACGGAATAAAGCTGCAAGGACAAATCGAAGCGTTCGATCAGTACGTCGTTCTGCTCCGCAACACGGTTAGCCAAATGATTTTCAAACATGCGATTTCGACAGTGCAGCCTTCCAGAAACGTCGACATCGAAACGAGTGAAAGCGGCGGCTAACGTATTGACAGCGCACTATTTGCGACTCGATCGAAATGACCAACTTGAAATGACGACGCGTTATGTTCTTTGAGCGACCTCCCCCAGGACAACAAGCGCTGCTTCTGCACGTGCGTGCACCAGGCATTAGCTGGGACAATGAGATTACTGAACTGAGGGAATTGGTAGTTTCCGCAGACCTTGAACCCCGATCCACCGTTGTCGTGACCCGGGCACGACCGCATCCTCGCTGGTTCGTTGGGCAAGGTAAGGCGGAGGAAATTCGTCGAGCCATGAACTCGAACAACGACGATTTACTGATCGTGAACCACGATCTCACGCCTGCCCAACAACGCAACATGGAAGACCTACTCCAAGCACGAGTGATGACCCGAACCGAATTGATCCTTCACATTTTTGCTGATCGGGCACGAACCCATGAAGGCAAACTTCAGGTCGAACTCGCCCAATTCCAACATGGTCGAAGCCGGCTGGTGCGTGGATGGACCCACCTTGATCGACAGAAGGGTGGGCTGTATATGCGCGGGGCTGGGGAAAGTCAGTTGGAACTGGACCAGCGCATGATTGACAGCCGTATAAGAAAGCTTAAAGAGCGGTTGGAACGGGTGCAGCGACAACGCGCACAAAGTCGACGACGGCGAAGCCGGGCAAAGATTCCAACGATTGTGCTGGTCGGGTATACGAATGCCGGTAAGTCGTCGCTTTTCAATGCGCTGACTGATGCCTCGATCGCTGTGCAAGATCGCTTATTTGCGACTCTCGATCCGACAATGCGCCATTTAAGTTTGGATGGTTACGGAACCGTTGTGATAGCAGATACGGTAGGCTTCATCCGCGACTTGCCGATCGATCTTGTCGAAGCATTCAAGGCGACGTTAGAGGAGGTGTCGGCGGCCGACCTGCTGCTGCACGTGATTGATAGCGCAGCGCCGGAACAAGAGTCGATGTGTGCCGAAGTCGATCGAGTGCTGGAGGAAATAGGTGCGGGAATGGTGCCGAAGATCGAAGTATTAAACAAAATCGATATGAGTGCGTTGCGGGAGGGTGTCTTGGGTAATCGAGTCCACGTCAGTGCGCGCTTAAAACAGGGATTAGAGGCGTTGAAAGAAATGATTGCGCAACGCTTGGGAGTCACCAACGAGCCCTTCGAAGTGTGCCTTGCGCCAAGCAACGGCAAGATTCGTGCGTGGCTATACGAGTTGGGGGCCGTGGTGGGTGAGACCTTGCAGGAGGATGGTGCCAGTACCCTCTCGGTGCGGCTCGACGCTGAACAAATTAATAGGCTCGTTGCGAACGAAGGTGTTTCCTTGCAGGAGGCTCTACCGGAACCTAAACTTTTGGCTTTGACTTGATGAGGACGCGTAATGGCATGGAATGATGGTGGGAACGAAAAAAATAACGATCCGTGGGGTAGTAGAGGTGATCAGGGGCCGCCTGACCTAGACGAGGCGTTTCGTAAGCTCCAATCCCAGCTGGCTGGGTTGTTTGGGCGCCGTGGTGGCGGTGGGGCGTCTTCTTCGGGCGGGGGTGGCACCGCCAGACGGTATTTCTTGATCCTCGGTTTGGTCATCTTGCTTGGCTATGTGGCAACAGGTATTTATCAAATTGATCAGCAGGAACGTGGCGTTAAATTTACGCTGGGGAAGGTAGCGAGGACAAGTGATGGTGAATTTGCGCCACCGGTCATGCCTGGCCTCAATTTCTATTTCCCGTTGATTCAAGACGTAGAAGTCGTCAACACCACCAAACTGAATACCAATCACCACGAATCGTTGATGTTGACCGAAGATGAAAATATCGTCGACGTCAGTCTCGATGTGCAGTGGCTCGTGCGTGACCCAATCAAGCATGTCGTCGCGATAAGAGATCCAGAAAATAGTTTGGTGCAGGCCACCGAAAGTGCGTTGCGGCATGTGGTGGGGAGCTCGACGCTCGATTCGGTAGTAACGGAAGGCAGGGCAGAGATGGGCGCAGCGGTGCAGGCGCGGTTACAAGAACGGTTGGATCGCTATGAAACGGGCATTTACATTAGTAAGGTCAACATCGACCGATCTGGGCCGCCGCCGCAGGTCAAAGACGCGTTCGATGATGTGCAGCGAGCGAAAGAAGATGAATCGCGCTACATCAACGAGGCCCGAGCGTACGCGGAAGAGATTCTTCCTGCAGCGCGTGGTAATGCCGAGCGAGTGGTCGCCGAAGCAAACGCGTATCGAGATCAGGTAGTAGCCCGTTCGGAAGGGGAGTCTCAACGGTTCACCAAACTGCTTGGCGAATACCAGTTGGCAAAACGTGTCACCAGAGATCGACTGTACATTGAATCGATGCAGTCAGTGCTTTCAAAAAGCGCAAAGGTTATGGTCGACGTTAAGGGAGGCAACAACATGTTGTATCTCCCGTTGGATCAGCTGCGGCGCCAAGGGGGTGCCGATGAAAACTCCGCTAATCAGAGCGCGGTCGACCAGGCCGCGGATGAAATAATGCGGGCGATAGAACGGAACACAGGCACGTCGCGACTGCGGCGAGACGGTCGGTAGGAGGTAGAGTCATGCGTCGGAATTTCATCCTTGTTCTCATAGTCTTGGCGGTGCTTATGGTAATCACCGATACCGCCAATATAAGGCCGTTTTTTATCGTCAAAGAGACTGAACGTGCCCTGTTGCTTCGATTTGGAGAGGTCGTGAGGGACGATCTCACCCCGGGGATTCATTTTAAAATCCCAATAGCAAACAACGTGCGTAAATTCGATGCACGTATCCTGACTCTCGATTCGGCCCCCGAGCGTTATTTCACGATCGGAAAAAAACCCCTCGACGTGGATTCCTTTGCCAAATGGCGGGTTGTTGATGTGAAAGGATTTTACACGGCGTCTGGTGGAGGCGACGAAGCCATTGCGAGAGGCATCCTTCAGAATCGAATCAACGAAGGCCTACGCAACGAGATTGGTAAACGCGACATGCACGAAGTCATCTCGGGACAACGTGACGAGCTGATGCAAGTGCTGACCAAGTCTCTCGACGTGACTGCGCGGGAAGACCTTGGGGTGGAGATCATTGATATACGGGTCAAGAAAATCGAGCTTCCTGCGGAAGTCTCTTCAACGGTCTATCAACGAATGAACTCTGAGCGGGACATTGAGGCGAAGCAGTATCGCGCGACGGGCAACGAACAGTCACTGGTAATTCGGGCAGACGCTGACCGCCAGGTGGTAGTCGTCGAGGCCAACGCATATCGTGACAGTGAAACTATCCGTGGTGATGGTGATGCAACCTCGGCACGCATATACGCTGATGCTTTTAATCAAGATCCCGAGTTTTATGAGTTTTACCGCAGCATTAATGCCTACAAGGAAGTATTTCAGGGAAAAAATGACATGTTGATCATTGATCCATCGAGTGAGTTCTTCAAGTACCTCAAGAAGAGCAATCAGGGTTAGTTAACAAACACTGTTGGGATCGAGCTTGGCCATCATGTGGGAACAGATTGGGGCAGCGTTGTGCCTTGTGCTCGTGATCGAGGGGCTTCTACCGTTCCTTTTCCCGACTCGCTGGCGAACTTTGGCGGAGTCGTTGCGAACCGTCGATGACAAAACGATCCGCTTCGTCGGGTTCGCTAGCATGATGTTGGGCGCGAGCCTCTTATACCTAGTCAAATCCTCATGAGCGACGAAGTGCGATGATGCGAGGCCGAAATATTGTCGTTGTTGGTACCCAATGGGGCGACGAAGGCAAAGGTAAAGTCGTTGATCTTCTTACAGGAAACGTCGCAGCCGTCGTTCGATTTCAGGGAGGGCACAACGCCGGTCACACCCTCGTGATTAACGGCGAAAGAACGGTACTTCACTTGATTCCGTCGGGGATACTTCACGATAACGTCGAGTGTCTCATTGGAAATGGGGTGGTCGTTTCGCCAAGCGCGGTGTTGGATGAAATTGCACAATTGGAGGCGAGGGGAGTCAAAGTTCGAGAGCGAATGACGCTCTCGCCGGCGTGCCAATTGGTTTTGCCATACCACATTGCGACGGATGTCGCCCGTGAGAAAGCCCGAGGTTCGGGGGAAATCGGTACCACGCGGCGGGGTATCGGGCCGGCGTATGAGGATAAGGTGGCTCGCCGCGGGGTGCGATTGGGCGATCTATATCACGGCCATAATTTTGCTAATAAGTTGGCCGAGGTCATGAACTACCACAACTTCATACTGGAAAAGTATTACAACGCGAACACCGTGGATTTTCAGAAGACCCTTGACGACACATCTCGACTTGCCGAGGAAATTGAGCCCATGATTGGTGATATCGCGCCAATCCTGCACGATCTCAATGTGCGCGGGGAGAACATTCTTTTTGAAGGTGCACAAGGCGCAATGCTCGACGTTGACCTCGGAACCTATCCGTTCGTGACGTCGTCGCATACGGTGGCGGGTGCGACGTCTGTGGGGAGCGGTTTCGACCCCAGACGACTCGACTATGTTTTGGGTATTACCAAGGCGTATTCCACCAGGGTTGGTTCTGGACCGTTCCCTACCGAACTCTTTGACGGGGTCGGTAAGCATTTAGCCGATAAAGGTCATGAATTCGGCTCCACCACGGGCCGCCCACGTCGTTGTGGTTGGTTTGATGCCGCTGCCGTAAAGCGGGTCGTAAGGACGACGGGCATATCTGGACTTTGTATGACCAAACTCGATGTTTTGGATGGGCTAGAGACTGTTCGTGTATGCACGGAATACGAGGGATCGAATGGGAAGATCGCGCCCGCGCGCTTTGATAGTGAGTACTATTCTGAACTGTCACCCGTATACGAAGACTTGCCGGGTTGGCAGGAATCCACGGCGGGTGCTCGCGACTTTGCGGATCTTCCAGAGAATGCGCAGTCGTATATCCGCCGAATCGAAGACTCGGTGGACGCGCCTGTTGCGATGATATCGACGGGTCCTGACAGGCATGACACGATTGTTTTGAAAGAAATTTTGTGAGGATAGGAATAGATTCTTTTGACACGCAATGCGATGGGTGGGGCGAGCGGGCCTATGGTTGATCCCAAGTTGTTAGAGATATTGGTATGTCCGATCACGAAAACTGCGTTGGTGTATCGGCGCGAAATGGAGGAATTGTGGTCCAAAGCCAGTGGGTTGGCGTTCCCCGTTCGGGACGGCATTCCAATCATGTTGGAGGATCAAGCTCGGGCGTTGACGCCTGAAGAACAGGAATCGCTGAATTAACGCTTAGACGTTCGTTGGTTGGTGCAGGATGAATTCGCTATTATACGGAGTTCTTTGGCCTGAGTTTGCGGTGCGAAAGTCTGTTAGCCGCGAGTTGTAGGGAAGGAACCAGGAAAATGAATAGACCAGAACTCGTCTCAGAGACCGACATGCCCGATGTCGCTATGCGGGAGTTGCAAAACCCCCAGGGTACGCTGGATTGGGTGGGTATGAGTGATGTACACCAGCCATTGAAGATTCGTGATGGGCACGAAGAGCGGGAGGTGCAGGCAAGAGTACAGATATATGTGAACCTGGATGACATGCAGGCGAAAGGGATTCACATGTCACGTCTTTACTTAATTCTGGATGAGCATTCGAGTACTCGTCCACTAACGGTTGCGGGTCTTAAATTACTCTTGAGCTCCCTTTTGGAATCGCACCGAGGCCTCTCGACCAATGCGTTTATACAGTTTGATTTCGACTATTACGTGCGACGATCTGCGTTGGTGTCTGAAAATGCTGGTTGGAACAGTTATCCCGTATCGCTAAAAGGGACCTGTCTGAATGGTGAAGTGAATATCGAGCTTTCTATAGGCGTACTTTATTCCAGCACCTGCCCGTGTTCTGCGGCGTTGGCAAGGCAGCTTATTCAACAACAATTTGAAGAAGATTTCGGCCGTCAGGGTGACGTCAAGATGTCTGAAGTAAAGGCTTGGCTGGGAACCGAGGATGGCATAATGGCTACGCCTCACAGTCAACGCAGCCTAGCCCGCGTGTTGGTTAAACTTGATGACACGATGGTATCTTTCCCGGTCACCGATCTGATTGACGGGATAGAGGACGTTCTTAAAACTCCAGTCCAGACGGCTGTGAAGCGCGAAGATGAGCGAGAGTTTGCTCGACTCAACGGCGAAAATCTTATGTTTTGTGAAGACGCTGGACGTAAGCTCAAATCCAGTCTCGGGAGCGACGGCCGAGTCAAAGACTTTTGGGTGCGCGTTGAGCACCATGAGAGCCTTCACGCGCACAACGCAGTCAGCGTTTTTACCAAAGGCGTCCAGGACGGTTACTTGCCCATTCCTTAGTTGTCCTGAGGGGCACGGGCGCCTAAATTTAACTACCCAGTCCAAGGCTCGCTGTCCGGCCACTCTGTCCGTTTATCTAGCCCGTCGTTTATTGCGGAGATCGGAAAGATCGCACTAGCGCAATGCACGTGATTAGTCGGTAGCCAAGCTTGGATAAACTCGCTCATTTTCTCCGTAAAGGTTCCAGGGAAAACACAGACCATTAGCGCATCTTTTTCGCCGTCGTTGAATTCCCTATGAGGACGAGTAAAAAGAGCCGTCATCATGACCACACCGCATTTGGAACAAATTATTCGACCCAATCCACCAAATTTTGGGTTGGCATCCATCGTTTCGTAATTTGGGTTCCCGGGTCCCATCTTCGCTGGCGTCAGTAGGTCAAAGCCTCTCGTTACGGTTAATTCAAACTCAGCTTCCCGTTGATGCCCTGTTTTTGAGCAGAAGTTAGATGTCGCCACGTAAATGCACTGATACACGGGTGCTGAATGAGCCCGTCTACGGGCCCAGCAGCGATGACAAAATGCTGTCAAGAGGGGTTCATTTGTTTTTAAGTTGATCTCAACGTCGCCACACAAACACGTGGACGTCGCTTCATTCTTCGTGCCGCTCGGGAAACACTTCGCAGCAAGTTCGGCGTTACCACCCGCGGTTGGAAGTGTTTTAGCCATAAGATCAAACTTTCAAGGTAAGAAAGCTGCTTAGTTCTATTTCACTGCATCCAAACAGGAACAACAATAATTGTCCTGATGATGTACCATCCGCGCCGATCCCGTAGACCTACCTTTTTTGTATCTGCCCAGGTTCGACAATAGTTACCCTGATCAATCCGGCCCCCGCCCCCTTCCAATTAGGAGTCACAAATAGGTGACACATTTGTGTGTTGTGACGGAATTAAGGCTTGAAAGGGCTATGAATAATGAGGTTCAGAGAGTGGGTATTTCTTGGTTGGTGCCGAGGAGAGGACTTGAACCTCCACGGGGTTACCCCCACTAGCTCCTGAAGCTAGCGTGTCTACCAATTTCACCACCTCGGCATGAGGGTCGCGGACTTTAGTATAGGGGTTCTGCATTGAACATATTAGCGACGACCGTCGCGGAGTGTTTTCCTTCCCATGAATGAGACAAGAGGCCCCCAGGCCACTCATATACGTAGAGCTCTGGACGAGATAGGGCCGGCTTCTTGGGGCGAGTTAGTCAGCCACCTCGGCGTCGGAAGAGGCAAGGGTGGCGATAGACTAAGGCGGTTACTTAATAAAATGCTGGAAGGTGGAGAAATTGTTCGAGAGGGACGGAATCGATACCGCCTCAGTAGCGCAAAGGACGAAAGTGGTGTCGTCGAACGGAACGGATCCCAACTCTTTGTGTCAATGCAGTCGGGCGGTTCCACGGCGCTTGAGTTTGCCAACGGTATTCGTGACGGAGACAACATTCGCGTCCAGGTGAGCGATGGAATTGCTCGCTTTGTGGAATTGATCAAGCCATCCGAGATCCCGGTTGTTGGCATCTATCGTCGTGATCGAACTCATGCTTACGTTGAATCGCTCGAGCCCGGATACAACGAACGCGTGGAATTAGTCGCGCCCTATCCCGGTTGCCGTGAGGGAGATGTTGTAGAGGTTCAAATACTTGACGTAGAACGTAGCCGCATACAAGGGAAAGTAAAAGCCGTTATAAAGCACGAGAGCGAAGTCGAACGTGCTTGTACGGCAATCGTTCGCGCACATCGGATACCTAACCAATGGCCCTCGGCCGTTGCGCACAAGCGCATTCGAAAATCGGTACTCGAGGCTGATAGGAAAGGACGGATCGACTTACGCGATACGGCGTTTGTAACCATTGATGGAGAAGATGCTCGCGATTTTGATGACGCGATTTATGCGGAACCAAGATCCCGCGGGGGCTGGCGACTGTTGGTGGCGATCGCTGACGTCGCCCACTATGTGCGCCCCGGATCCGCGCTCGATCAAGAAGCGCTCGCGAGAGGTAACTCCGTGTATTTCCCGGATCGGGTGATACCCATGTTGCCCGAAAGCTTATCGAATGATCTTTGTTCGCTCCGGCCCAATGAGGATCGATTGGCGATGATTTGCGAGTTAACGCTTACCCGCAACGCGAACGTGACAGGCCTTTCATTTTACGAAGCCGTGATCCGTTCGCATGGTCGCCTTACCTATACCGAAGTTGACCAATACCTAAAAAACTCGGGGGCGAATTGGTCCGCGACGATCTGCACGAGTCTTCAGCATTTGTACGCTATATACGGAGGGTTACGTGCGCGGCGGTCTGATAGAGGCGCGCTTGATTTTGAGTCGCGGGAAGGACGCGTCGAGATCCGTCGAGGAAATCCTGTGAGCGTCGTGCCTGTTGAGCGGACCGAAGCCCATTCGATAGTGGAAGAGGCCATGATCGCAGCCAACGTAGCTGCCGCCAATTATCTCCAACGTCAAGAATCCATGGTCATGTACCGGATACATGAACCTCCTGAACGGGAAAAGATCGAACAACTCCGCAAGATTTTCCGGTCAGTGGGGCAACGGTTTCCTGGAGCCATTAGGTACCCAGGTGATCTTCAACGCCTTGTTGAGGCTACGCACAAGACCCGCTTAGAGCCGTGGGTTTGGGAGATGCTGATTCTGCGAACATTGCGACAAGCACGCTATTTCCCGGGGGATAAAGGTCACTTTGGTCTTGCTTTATCGAGCTATGCGCATTTCACCTCACCGATTCGTCGGTACGCTGATCTAGTCAATCATCGGTTAATTAAAGCGCGACTTCGAAAGGCACGACGGAGCGCCACCGAATATGAAGACCTCGAGAATATTGGAGCGCATATATCGATAACTGAACGTCGTGCCGAAAACGCCACGCGCGCGGTCGATGCCTGGTTGAAATGCTCGCTCCTCGAGAAACGTGTAGGTGAAGCCTTTGGTGGAACGATCGTGACCGTGGTCGAATTCGGTGTTTTCGTTGAACTTGATGACCTTCGCATCCAAGGGCTTTTGCATGTGTCACGTTTGGGGTCCGACTACTATAAATGGGTACCAAACACGATGAGTTTGGTGGCAGAGCGTTCGGGACATCGCTTTTCTCTTGGACAGAGACTTCGAGTGGTTGTCGAGGATGTGTCGGTCGAGTTGGGCCGTGTCAATCTCAGGATCGAGGCGCCGGAAAGAAAACGGAAGATTCGGCGACGAAGAAGAAAGAGAACTCTATGACCGTGACTGAAGAAAGTGTGGCCTGCGGTTTTCACGCAGTTGAGGCTGTCCTAACCAAAGAACCAAGGGCGATTCGTCGGATTCTGGTCGTTTCAGAACGCCGAGACGAGCGCATGCAGAGCCTCGTGCAACGTGCTCGCGAACTGGGCGTACGAGTCGATAGTGCGGATCGTCGGGTTGTTACGCGGATCGCGGGAGTTAAAGCCCATCAGGGCATCGTTGCCGAATGCCATGCGGTATTACCTTCGACAGAGTTGGACTTTGAAGCTCGTTGGTCGACGTTCACTCAGCCTCTAATCTTGGTAGTCGACGGGGTAACGGATCCTCGTAACTTAGGGGCGTGTATGAGGTCGGCAGGTGCCGCGGATGTGGACGCCGTGTTGATCCCAAAACGATCAAATGCCCCGTTGTCTAATGTCGTGCGCAAGACCGCGAGTGGCGCGCTTGAAGATCTACTGATCATTCAGGTGTCAAATCTAGCCCGTCGGCTCGATTGGTTGCGAGAACGGGGTGTTTGGATTGTTGGGACCGATGTCGAATCAATTCACGCATATACCGACGTGGACTATCGTGATCCAGTCGCCATTGTGGTTGGTGGTGAACAACGCGGTTTGCGCCATCTGACACGGGAGAAATGCGATCATCTAGTAACAATCCCTATGCGCGGGCCGGTTTCGAGTCTTAATGTCTCAGTCGCTACGGGAATACTCTTGTTTGAGTGTTTGAGGCAGCGCGGGACATAATCGTTGGGGGTTCGTTGCGTCGGGGTTTGTAAATCTCTAGAATCTCGTCGCCACGCAAATGCGCGTGCTCAGATAAAATTTCTCCTTGCTTCACGTCCTCGTAGGCGGAGGCGATAAACCGAAGGGAGTTTCTATGCGTCACTACGAAGTTGTGTTTCTCGTGCACCCGGACCAGTCAGAACAGGTCCCGGGAATGGTTGAGCGCTACAAAGCGATGATTGAAGGAAATGGCTCTATCATTCACCGTTCTGAAGATTGGGGTCGGCGCCAGTTGGCCTATCCGATCAAAGATATCCATAAAGCTCATTACGTCTTGTTAAACATCGAAGCGGATCAGAAGACTCTTGACGAAATGGAAAGCGCGTTTCGATTCAACGACGCCGTGTTGCGCCATATGATTATGTCGAAGAAAGAGCCCGAGACGGGGATATCCAAGATGTATGCGGAGGAACTGAGAGAGCAGGAAAAAGACCGCGAGAGGGACCGTCAGCGAGAAGAAGAAAAAACACGAGCGGTAACGCCCGACGATGAGTCGAGAGAACGTCGCAGTGTCACGGATAAGACGGGGTTAGTCTCCGACCAGGAGGTTGCTGGAAGTGACGCGGAAACCACCGAATCAGAGTCTTTGATGAAAGAAACTGATGCCCAAGATGTTGAGAACGAAGATGAAAGTGCTGAGGCGGAAGAAACACTAGAAGAGGAAGACTGATTATGGCCAGACGTTTCGGACGCAAACGCTACTGCCGTTTCACGGCGGAAGGGATAAAGGAAATTGATTACAAGGATCTTGATCTCCTTAAAGATTACGTTACCGAGACGGGCAAGATCGTACCGAGTCGGATAACTGGGACGAGTGCGCGGTATCAACGACAACTGGCCCGAGCGGTGAAGCGTGCGCGGTATTTAGCGCTGTTGCCTTATACCGATCAGCACGACAACTAATAGGATTTCCATGAACGTTATCTTGATGGAAAGAGTGACCAATCTCGGCGATTTAGGTGAGGAGGTCGTTGTACGAAACGGCTATGCGAGAAATTTCTTACTCCCTCAAGGTAAAGTCGTGCGGGCCACTGAAAAAAATCGGGAAGTATTCGAAGCACAGAGATCAGAACTAGAAGCATCCGCGGTCGAGCGTTTGTCCGAGGCGGAACAGCGCGCTCATCGACTTGAAGATTGTTCCGTAACCATCGTCGCGCGGACAGGCGAAGAAGGAAAATTGTATGGCTCAGTGGGTACAGTAGAGATTGCGCAGGCGCTTAGTGATATGGGTATTGAGGTGAGGAAGAGTGAAGTTATTATGTCCGAAGGCGCTATCCGGATTACTGGCGAGTATAAAGTTGACATCCACCTTCATGCTGACGTGACTCGGAGCATTAATGTTGCGGTTGTCGCGGAGTAGCGTCGTCCAAAAGATTTTGTCCACCGCGTAGTCACAAAACATCCACAACTTGTTCAACCGCGTTCGTTTGTATCGACAAGCAATCGGGACAAATTTCGCCTATACGCTTGACGCCAGGACCTCGTAGGTCGACAGTGGACTGTACGTTGGTACAGTAATTGTGGACCGGCCCATGCCAGAATCTGTCTCCGAAATCCGGGAAGATCCGACCTCACGTCTCAAAGTACCGCCTCATAGTGTCGAGGCGGAACAGTCGGTTTTAGGCGCACTAATGTTGAACAACGACGCATGGTTCAACGTTGCTGATAAAATCGAAGCAAGAGATTTTTACAGAGCCGCACACCAAATCATTTTTGAGGTGATGGGTGAGTTAGCTAACGATAATCAACCTCTAGACGCGGTGACCCTCTCCGAAGCGCTTCAGTCTCGGGGCCTTATCGATAAGGCGGGCGGTAACGTTTACTTAGCTGAGTTGGTGGAAAGTGTTCCGGGCGCTAGCAATATAGTCGCGTATGCAGACATAGTTCGCGAACGTTCAACGTTTCGCCAACTCATTCAAACCGCCGCCAATATTTCGGATTCGGCCTTTTTGCCAGAAGGGCGAAAGGCTGCCGATCTCCTCGACGCTGCAGAGCAAGCCGTTTTTCAGATTGCAGAAGGCCGCTTAAAAGAAGGAGGACCGCAGCATGTAGTACCGCTACTTACGGATGCAGTGAACCGAATCGAAACTCTTTATCGCACGCAAGATCCGATTACCGGACTTGCCACCGGTTACCACGATCTCGATCGCATGACCGCGGGATTGCAGAAATCCGATCTCATTATTGTTGCGTCACGGCCTTCGATGGGGAAAACGTCTCTGGCATTAAATTTTGCTGAGCACGCGATTATGCAAGAGGGGGAAGGAGCCGTTTTATTTTTTTCCCTTGAGCAACCGGCCGAGCACCTCATCCTAAGAATGCTGTCCTCGTTGGGACACATTGATCAAACGCGGATGCGGACTGGTCAGCTTAGTGATGACGATTGGCCGCGGTTTACCAGTGCGGTGAGCCAGTTGAAGGATCGAGCTCTGTATATTGATGACAGCGCCGCTCTTTCGCCGAACGACATTCGTACGCGTGCACGCAGAGTGTCTCGCGAGACGGGTGGATTAAAGATGATCGTCGTCGACTATATGCAGCTGATGACATCTTCGCAAAAACACGAGAATCGGGCGTCCGAGATATCTGAGATTTCACGCACTCTGAAGGCCATTGCAAAAGAGATGCGTTGTCCTCTGGTTGCGCTTTCACAACTCAATCGGAGCGTTGAGAGCCGCCCCGACAAGCGTCCGTATATGTCGGATTTGCGTGAATCTGGCGCCATCGAACAAGATGCAGACGTCATCTTTTTCATCTACAGAGATGAGGTCTATAACGAAGATTCACAGGATAAAGGCCTTGCCGAGATCATTATCAGCAAGCAACGTAACGGACCGATTGGAATGGTTCGTTTAACCTTTATCGGAAATTTAACGAAGTTCGAAAACTACACACCGACAGATTCCTACGACGCATTCGTCCAATAATGGCAAAAGCTAAAATCGCGTACGTCTGTGAGGATTGCGGTGCTGATCACAGCAAATGGCAGGGCCAATGTTCGGCGTGTGCCAGCTGGAACACGTTGAAACAAATCACCGTGTCGAAACATGCGCCGGTCGTCGAAGGTGTCGTCACTGGATTCAGCGGTGCTGCAACCACCGTCCAAAAACTCGCGGACATTCGACTAGAAGATAGTACGCGAGTTCAAACGGGACTCAGTGAGCTTGATCGCGTTCTTGGCGGGGGACTTGTTCCGGGCTCCGTGGTCTTGATCGGTGGTGAGCCAGGAGCGGGTAAGTCGACGCTGCTGCTACAAGTAGTGACGGAGGTTGCAAAAAAAATCCCGTGTTTGTACGTGAGCGGTGAAGAATCGCATCAACAAATCGCGGAACGAGCTCGGCGACTAGGGTTGCCTGATGCGAATGTCCAGGTTGCGTTCTTAACATTTGCTGAGCATGTCGCGGAACTCGTCACAAAGGAGCGCCCAGGCGTCGTCGTCATCGATTCCATTCAGGTGATGCAAATGAGCGGCGTCGAAAGCGCCCCCGGAAGCGTGACGCAGGTGCGAGAGTCGGCCGCTTTCCTTACTCGTTTGGCCAAGCAAACGGGTACAGCGATAGTTTTGGTGGGCCATATTACTAAGGAAGGGAATCTCGCTGGACCAAAGATTCTCGAACACATTATTGACTGTTTTTTGATGTTGGATTCAGCGGCGGCGAGCCGCTTTCGAACGCTGCGTGGGATCAAGAACCGATTTGGAGCAGTAAATGAATTGGGTGTGTTTGCCATGACCGATCGGGGATTGCGCGAGGTAAAAAACCCTTCAGCGATCTTTCTAGAACGTCCTCAAGAAATGACGCCGGGTAGCGTGGTGACTGTGACGTGGGAAGGCACCCGCCCAATACTGGTTGAAATCCAGGCATTGGTGGATCAAGTTCAAGGTGGTTATCCAAAGCGCGTCGCGGTCGGTCTAGATGGGCAACGGTTAGAGATGCATCTGGCGGTGATGCATCGCCATTGTGGCGTGTCGCTTGCTGATCAAGACGTTTTTGCAAATGTTGCGGGTGGGGCTCGGGTCGCGGAGACCGCTGCCGATCTTGCCCTTCTAGTCTCCGTTTTCTCTAGTTTTCGAAACAAATCGCTACCCAAAGACCTCGTCGTCTTTGGTGAACTCGGGTTGACAGGCGAAATTCGACCAGTACCCAACGGGCAAGAGCGGCTTCGTGAAGCACAAAAACACGGATTCACTCAAGCTCTGGTTCCTCGCGCAAACCGCCCGCGAGCACCCATTGCTGGAATTGAGGTGCAAACGATGGCTTCACTGTCGGATGCGCTTGACGCAGTCTCCACGATGTTTCGGTGAGCGTTTCTTCGGTTTAATTCGTGCAGGTGTTTCAGCGTGCTAGAGGTTTGTATTTAATTCGAGTTGGTCCAATCCCTTCGCCGTGCTGTGCACGTCTTTCTTGGAAGTCTTTTTCGTAATCGGAGTAATTTCCGTCGAAAAATGTAATTGAGCTATTTCCCTCAAACGCCAGGATGTGAGTTGCAATACGGTCAAGAAACCACCGATCATGTGAAATAACTAATGCGCTACCCGGAAAATTTAACAGGGCCTCCTCGAGAGCTCTTAATGTTTCGACGTCGAGATCGTTGGTCGGTTCGTCGAGGAGAATGACGTTTCCTCCGCGTCGAAGTACTTTGGCGAGATGAACTCGATTCCGTTCGCCACCGGAAAGCTGACCGACACGCTTCTGCTGATCTGAGCCACGAAAGTTGAAACGACCCGCATAAGCTCGGGAGTTAAGTTCGTAGTTACCGACGCGGATAATGTCCTGGCCTGCTGAAATTTCTTCCCAAACGGTTTTGTCGTTCGAGAGCGAGTCGCGGGATTGATCAACGTAGGCGAGCTCGACGCTCGAGCCGAACGAGAATTGACCTTCGTCGGCTTTGGCTTCACCCGTCAACAGATTGAAAAGCGTTGTTTTGCCGGTTCCGTTTCCACCGATGATGCCGACGATTGAGCCTGGTGCGATTTCAAGACTGAGCTTGTCGATTAAAAGATGTTTGTCATAACTCTTGGACAAAGATGATATCGAAAGCACCTGGTCGCCGAGGCGCGGGCCAGGGGGAATATACAGCTCAGCGGTTTCGTTGCGCCTCTGCACTTCGACAGACATAAGTTCGTCGAAGCGTTGGAGACGGGCTTTGCTTTTGGATTGCCGCCCTCGGGGATTCGCCCGAACCCAATCAAGTTCTGCTTTGATTGCGCGTTGGCGGGAATGTTCGGAGCGAGCTTCCAGTTCCAGACGACGGTCTTTTGCCTCGAGCCAGGCGGTATAATTCCCTTCGAAAGGAATTCCTCTGCCTCGGTCGAGTTCTAATATCCATCCCGCAACGTTGTCGAGAAAATAACGATCATGAGTCACGGCAACGACTGTCCCGGGATAGTCCTGAAGAAATCGTTCGAGCCAAGCGACACTTTCGGCATCCAGATGGTTGGTTGGCTCGTCGAGTAGCAACATGTCGGGTTTAGCTAAAAGCAAGGAGCAGAGGGCAACGCGACGGCGCTCTCCGCCCGAAAGTGTCTCTATCTGAGCGTCCCAGGGGGGTAGTCGGAGTGCATCGGCGGCGATCTCAAGAGATCGTTCGAGTCCCCAACCATCCAAAGCCTCAATTCGTTCAGTCAGTTCGCCTTGCTTTTCGATGAGACAGTTCGTTTCGTCATCGTCGAGAGCTTCAGCAAAACGGTTCGATACGGTTTCAAATTCTTCTAGCAAACGCATCGTGTCTTCGAGTCCAACTTCGACGTTACCGCGTACGTCGGTCGTTGGGTCAAGTGTGGGTTCCTGAGGTAAGAGCCCAACTTTTAGATCCTTCTGAGGTCGTGCTTCGCCCTCAAACTCTCGGTCTACGCCCGCCAGGACGCGCAGAAGCGAAGATTTCCCCGAGCCATTTAATCCCAACACCCCGATTTTCGCTCCGGGAAAAAACGACAGGGAGATGTTGTCGAGAATTCGACGGCCTGGGGGGACGGTTTTGGAAACCCCCTGCATGGTAAAGACGTATTGAGGCATGTAGAAACCCGGGCTTTAGCACTGAAGGGGCATTTTGAAGGATGGCGGCGCCGAAGCAAGGCGGTGGTGAGAAGGACGCGGTTTTGGGCGCAGGGCCTGGTGTAAGATGCGCGCTGTCACGAGTTTTGAGGGCATGGGGATGTTCGATAGGGACGCCACCATCGAAGGATTCGACGACGAAATCTGGCAAGCGATTCAGGATGAAAACGTGCGCCAAGAGGAACATGTTGAACTCATCGCGTCGGAAAACTATGCGAGCCCGAGAATATTGGCTGCTCAGGGCAGTGTACTGACCAATAAATATGCCGAAGGTTATCCGCGGAAACGTTATTACGGCGGCTGCGAGAATGTTGATCGAGTGGAAGAGATCGCGATCGAGCGCGCGAAGGTATTGTTTGGGGCCGATTACGCTAACGTCCAACCGCACTCGGGTTCGCAGGCCAACGCGGCGGTTTATCTCGCGCTATTGGAGCCCGGCGACACGGTTTTGGGGATGAGCCTCGCCGATGGCGGACATCTCACGCATGGGGCGCCCGTAAATTTTTCCGGAAAGTTATACAACGCCGTCCAGTACGGACTTGATGCTGAGACGGGAGAGGTCGATTACGCAAGAGTCGAAGAATTAGCAGTGCAACATCGTCCAAGACTCCTAATGGCAGGATTTTCCGCGTACAGCAGGACCATGAATTGGTTACGGTTTCGAGAGATTGCCGATTCGGTTGGCGCTTATCTCGTGGTCGATATGGCCCATGTGGCTGGATTGGTGGCCGCCGAGCTTTATCCTAATCCCGTATTGATTGCCGATGTCACGACATCGACCACCCATAAAACTTTGGGGGGGCCGAGGGGCGGGATCATCCTGGCTCGTGCCGACGCAGACATAGAAAAGAAACTCAACTCGGCAGTTTTCCCTGGTTCCCAGGGTGGACCACTCATGCATGTCATTGCGGCGAAGGCTGTTTGTTTCAAGGAAGCGATGACGGACGAGTTTCGGTCGTACCAACAACGTGTTCTTAACAATGCCCGGATGATGGCGGGATCGTTCCAGGATCGGGGTTATAAAGTTGTTTCTAACGGCACCGACAATCACTTATTTTTGCTCGATCTTGTAGATAAAGGTATTACTGGAAAATCGGCGGACGCCGCGCTTGGACGCGCCAACATCACGGTCAACAAAAATGCTGTGCCCAATGATCCGCGATCGCCCTTTGTCACGAGCGGTCTTCGGATAGGCTCTCCTGCAGTTACCAGGCGTGGCTTTGGGGAGGAGGAGTGTCGAACGTTGACGGGTTGGATGTGTGACATCCTTGATGACATAGGTAACGACAATATGATCGGAATCGTCCAACGGCGGGTTATTGAGCTCTGTAAAGGGTTCCCCGTGTACCGGAGCTAACGGTCCCTCATGCATTGTCCATTCTGTAGCGATCAAGATACGAAGGTCATTGATTCCCGTCTTGTGGCCGAAGGTGATCAGGTCCGGCGGCGTCGCGAATGTTTGGTCTGCAAAGAGCGATTCACCACATTTGAAACTGCCGAGTTGGTGATGCCTCGTGTTATCAAAAGTGATGGTGCACGCGAACCTTTCGACGAGGCCAAATTGCGGTCGGGACTGCTACGAGCTCTGGAGAAACGTCCCGTCGACACAGAGGTGGTCGAGACGAGCATCAACCGAATTCTCCATGAGCTACGGTCCTCGGGTGAGCGCGAAGTCCCTTCTCGCTTGGTGGGCGAAACGGTAATGAAAGAACTTAAAAGGGTCGATGTCGTTGCTTATGTTCGGTTTGCGTCGG
Organism: Gammaproteobacteria bacterium UBA1119; assembly: GCA_002313255.1. Lineage (GTDB taxonomy): Bacteria > Pseudomonadota > Gammaproteobacteria > Pseudomonadales > Azotimanducaceae > UBA11889. The sequence continues at coordinate 155,765 of DCBA01000010.1, forward strand.
TGTATAGGGATTTTCAGGATGTAAGCGAGTTTCAGGACGAGATAAGTAAGCTCACGCTGGAACTTGAATGACGGTCTCGGCGGTGGACCGGTTATACCTCCGCTCGGCGATAAGGTTGGCGGAAAAGGGACTCTTTTCGGTTACCACGAATAACCCGCGAGTGGGCTGCCTGTTAGTAAAACGCGGCCATATTATTGGCCAGGGGTGGCATCGCGAGGATGGTGGTCCGCACGCTGAGATCGATGCGTTAAGTAATACTATTGAGGATCCACGCGGTAGTACCGCCTATATTTCGCTCGAACCGTGTTGTTGGGAAGGGCGAACCCCACCGTGTACAACTGCGCTTATCAAGGCGGGGATCGCTCGGACGGTGATTGCAGCGAGAGATCCTCATCCGCGGGTCACCGGCGGTGGTGTGCGGACGTTGTTGGACGCAGGAATAGAAGTGACGGAAGAAAATTTATCTGAAGAGACCGATGCGCTAAATCCAGGCCCTCTGATGCGCGGCGAAAACAATCGACCGTTTGTACGTCTCAAAACTGCGATTTCTATCGATGGGCGTACGGCGATGGCCGATGGGCAGAGTCGTTGGATAACGGGCGAGGAGGCGCGTGCCGACGTGCAATATTGGCGGGCTCGCAGCGCGGCTATTATCACGGGCGTAGGCACGGTGATTGCGGACGACCCTAAGTTAAACGTACGCGATCAACGCTTCGGCAATGCGAAGCCCCTTCGGGTCGTGGTTGATACGTGGGGACGCACACCTCGTGATGCCGCTTTGTTTGGGGAGAAGGGTCGGATCGCGATCGCATGTGCGAAGGGAGTGGAATCGATTAACCGTGCGGAGATGTGGGAACAGCAAGGTGGTCCAGCTATCGATTTGGCGATGCTGCTGGAAACGTTGTCGGACCACGGCTGCAACGAAGTGCTTATTGAAGCCGGCGCAACACTAAACGCCAGTTTTTTGGGACAAGGGCTTTGGGACGAAATGATCGTGTATATAGCGCCGCGTCTTATGGGTGACACAGCGAGACCGTTGGCAGCGCTTGGTTTTACCGGTATGGATGAGGCGATTTCCACTACGGTGAAGTCGATCGACACACTGGGCCCCGACCTTCGAATCGTTCTTACACCGTGATGTCTTCCAAAGTGGATCCGCGTGCGCGCAGGCGTGCCCGTCGAGCCCTACTGCAAGCCCTATATCAGTCGCAGCTCTCGGGCGCTGACGCGGAGGCGATGTGTGGTCAGTTTCGTCAAAGTGGTGCACTCGATGGGGCCGATACGACGTTTTTCGACGAATGTCTGCATCAGATTCTACGCACGAGTGCCAAGCTTGATGAGGCGTACCGACCTTTTTTGGATCGATCAGCTGACAAGCTTGGATATGTCGAGCGGGGGGTACTTAGAGCGGGGACATTCGAACTCGAAGAGTGCATCGAAATCCCCGTTCGGGTGGTCATCAACGAATGGGTTGAGTTGGCCAAAATCTTTGGTGCGGAGCAGAGTTTCAAATTCGTTAACGGTGTCCTCGACGCCGTCGCGCGGGATGTACGAGACCTGGAGCGATGAACGAATTTGAACTCATCGAAAAACTTGTATCCCTCCTGGGAGACACGACCCATGGTGGAGGTATCAACGTGGGTCCGGGTGATGATGCGGCCGTGCTATCGACCGGTGCGGACGAGCAACTGGTGGTAACCACTGATGTTCTCATCGAAGGAACGCATTTCCCGCCACGATCTAGAAGCGATCTGATTGGTTACCGAGCAATAGCGGTCAATCTCTCCGATATCGCGGCAATGGGTGCCGATCCGCGTTTCTTGACTATTGCGTTAACGCTCGATCGAGTTGAAGAGGAGTGGGTGGAGGGTTTCGCGAAGGGAATTGTTTTTTGTGCGTCGAAGTATGGAGTCAAGATTGTTGGGGGTAACATTGCGCGGGGGGCTCTTTCCGTAGCGGTCACGGCAATTGGCGTTGTTCCAGACGGGCAGTGTTTACTGCGTTCGACTGCGTGTGATGGCGATGACATTTACGTAACGGGAGCCATAGGGGCTGCCTCTGCTGCCGTTAGGGATGGCGTAAAAATTCCCTTACTTGAGCTCAACGAATTGTGGTTACGACGTGTTGACGACATCTCTTGTCGCTATTTTATGCCGGTGCCACAACTGCAAATGGGAATCGCGTTGAGAGGCGTGGCTTCGGCGGCGATTGATATTAGCGACGGATTGGTGGCCGACCTGGGTCACTTAATACGTTCAAGTGGTGTGGGAGCGGAGATAGACCTAAGCCGCGTGCCAGTCTGGAAATCGTTGGATGCAGAAATCGCCATTGAGGCAAGCGACGATTACGAACTCCTTTTTACGGCGCCTCCGCAAGAGTATGAACATATTGTAGACCTGGCCGCAGGCGTCAGTACTGAAATTACCCGCATCGGGAAAGTTACGGCCGGTGAAGCCGTGTCGGTAAGTGGCGTGGTTGGATTTGCCGATTTATCTAGGGGTTATAGCCATTTCTAACGGCTTCACAGCCAAACTACTGAAGGATCCTTGGGTCTTGCTTTCTACGGGATTTGGGGTGGGGTTTCTGCCCAGGGTACCGGGGACCTGGGGCTCTCTCCTCGGTATCGGTCTATGGTGGGTCGTTTTTCACGAGCTGGGGCCAGCGGTATCGATTCTAGTGGTTGGTCTCGCGATTGGCTTTGCGTGGCTCGTTATCCGGCAAACCTGTCGCGCGTACAACGTTGAGGACGAACCAGCAATTGTCATTGATGAGATTGTCGGCCAGTGGATTGCGTTGTTATTGGTTCCGAGATCGTTATGGGTTGTTTGCTTGGCTTTTCTGTTATTTCGATTTCTTGACATTGCCAAGCCGTGGCCTGTGTCGTGGGCAGATCGGTCGGTTCGTGGACCTCTCGGAATACTGCTCGATGACGTAATAGCAGGAATAGCAACCTGTGTCGTAGTCCACGTTGTTGTTCGTGTTTTTGCCTAGTTAGTGTGGAACTTTCGCGAGACGAAAAAACGTAGCGCAATGTCGATCAACGTGATCGAGCGATAATTTTTTCTACCAACGACGCTAGTGGGGACTCGGCGAGCTTGAGGCGACTCAACGTGTCCATCGATTCTTCGTAGAGGTGGTATGCGGCTTGACGCGATTCATCGAGGCCAATGAGCGCAGGGTACGTGGTCTTTTTTTGTCGGGCATCTGAACCCGCTGGCTTTCCCAACGAATCAGTTGTTCCAACGACGTCGAGAATGTCGTCGGTGATTTGGTAAGCGAGTCCGATGCTGTCCCCGAAACGACTGAGCGAGACAAAACTATCGTCGTCCCCGTGACCCGCCGCAATACATCCGAATTGAACCGATGTTCGGAATAGAGCGCCGGTCTTCGCGGCATGCAGGCCATTTAATGTTCCGATATCCAGGTCCTGTTTCCCAGTCTCTTTGATATCCAAGGCCTGTCCGGCGACCATATTTCGCCAACCCGCCGCGTCGGCTAGCAAGGCTGTCATTTGCAATCGAGACACTTCGCCAAGTTGTGGGGCCGACGCAATGAGTTCAAATGCAAGAGCCTGTAACGCATCGCCCACAAGGATCGCGGTTGCCTCATCGAAGGCGAGGTGGCAAGTAGGACGACCGCGGCGGAGTGCATCGTCATCCATGGCCGGGAGGTCGTCATGGACCAGAGAATACGAATGCAGAAATTCAACGGCCGCGGCAGGCGCGAGGGCAATTTCACGATATGCGCCGAGACTGGTTGCCGTCGCGACCACTAGTGCTGGGCGGAGTCGTTTACCTTCACCGCCGACGACATAACGCATCGCCTCAAGCAAATGGGGTGCAATTGACGGCTCGTACGGAAGAGCCTGCTGAAGAAAATCCTCTATTGCATTGATGTCATCGCTGAGTACTGGGATCACCCGTCTGTGTCCGTATCGACGTCGTCGATCGGTACTTCGCTACCATCGGGCATCAGAGCGCGTATCCGGAGTTCGGCATGTTCAAGGGCGTTCCGGCACTGACGCGTAAGTTCAACACCGCGCTCAAACGCGACGAGGGATTCCTCAAGCGTAAATTCACCGGTTTCCATATTCGCCACGAGAGCTTCGAGCTCGGCCAGTGCGGATTCGAAATCAGGATCTTCGTCGGACACTTTTTTTCCGTTCATGACGAATGTGTGCTGTTATTTGATTGCGTGGTGGCCGCGTCAAAATCTACACCGTCGACAAGTTGCCATACGGCGGTGGCTGCGTCGATCTTTAGCAACCCGAGATTCTCTAGTCGAGAAAACTGACCACGAACTTCCCAGGAATCTAGAGGTCTGTCCTCGTCGCGCATATACGCGACGATATCTCCGGGACGAAGAGAATCGTTTCCATCAGCAACAACGCGGCAAATGGCGCCATAGATGGCCTTTGTTAAACGAAGGGTTTCGTTCACTGTGAGTTTTGGAATCCCTAACGAGAAGCGAAGGCGTTTTTACCAGAAAATACCGTGCTAGCGCCAGTTTCGCCGTCATCCGAGGGCATACTGTATATTTGTCCCACGCATTCGTGCCCGGGATGTTTGATGGGCGGTTCCCGCACGAAATGGGGTTGAATTCCGCTCTACCGTGCTCGTTTAAGACCTCGAGTAAACAACTCATCGTCGGAGCTGCTTTAGCAACTGCGCTCAGCTTGCTGTGCTGGTAAGATTGCGCCCCTTTTTAGAGGTGCTCTAGAAACCGCGCATTGGGGGCGACTTGGCTTCGACGGCGGTAACGAAATCAAAGGTGCATGTCGAGAGGGTAGTGACTCTCGTAAATCAATCGCTGCAACTTTTGTAGTTGCTAACGAAGATAACTACGCACTAGCAGCCTAAAATACCTGCTAACCCTGGTCACTTGGTGCCTGTAACGGGCGGCCGGGGGCACGTTTTACAGGATCGCGACGGCCGTCGCCTCGACGTTTGTTGCTAAAACTATAGAGGATCGCTTGTCGACGCCCTGTTCGTTGGGCCGTCAGTGAGTTAAATCAATAAACGTAACTAAACATGTAGAGCTAATGACGGAGTGCTGACGGACGCGGGTTCGATTCCCGCCGCCTCCACCAATTTGAGATGGATAAACAGATCGCCCGCGGTTCGTCTCCAGTACAACTGCTTGGGCTAAGCTGAGATGACGAAGCGGTAAAAGTTGGACTAAGTTGTCTGCATGGACACGACTTTCGAGATCCGCGACACAATTCGCGTTTGGTCGGGAAAGACGATGAACGGTGAAGAAGCCAGAAAGTATTTTTTGTCCCGTCCTGAAGCGATCGAAGATTTCCCCTTCCGGTTCGACATACACGTCTTCAAAATCAGGAAAAAGATGTTCGGGACACTCAGTTACCGGGACCATACCGCATACATTAATCTCAAATGTGACCCGGAAGAGGCGATGGTGCTTCGAGATGTCTTCGACGGGGTGCGACCTGGCTATCACATGAATAAAGCGCATTGGAACACTGTGACTCTCGACGGCTCGATACCGACAGGGGAAATTGAGCGCATGATCGATCGGTCGTATGGGCTTGTGGTGCGTAAATTAAAAAAAACTGAGCGCATCGCCCTTGAGATCAAATATGGGTCGGAGGAGGTTTACCGATAATTGACGTTGAAGAGTTTGCGTCGGCGATCCACTTCGTTCAATCGTCTAAGGTGCCTGTGATTCCATTATCCACGAGCTCCTGGTATTCGCGATCGCTTAGTCCCAATTCCCCAGTAAGCACCTCGTAGCTATGCTGGCCAACGCAAGGGGCAGGTCGAATGGGACAGGATTTCGCGGCAGAAAAGCGCCAGGGTCTACCGGGTAACCACGTCTTGCCAGCCTCGGGATGCTCAATGCCACGGATAAACCCGGATGCTTGGAAGTGGGGATCCGGGCGACTGTAGAGTTCATATAAAGGAACAACGCGCGCTGCCGCAATACCGATCTTGCTGAGTAGCTCTTCTAACTCGTAGACGTTCTGGTTTTTACACCAGGAAGCGATGGTTTCATCGAGTTGCGCTTCGTTGGTTTTCCGTAGTGTCAACGTTGCAAATTTTTTGTTGCTAACACCAATCAGCTCCGCGAGGCGCTCCCAAGAACCGTCGGTTTCAGCGGCTAGAGCGAGCCACTCGCCGTCCGCGGCCTCGTAGTTGTTGTGCGGTGCTATTCGAGGGTGGTGGTTACCACCCGGACCCGGCAGCGAGCCGGTAGCGTCGTATTCTAGCAATGCGTCCCCACAAACGGCGGTGACTGCTTCCATCATTGAGAGATCTACGCGTTGCGCTTCGCCGGTCCGATCACGATGCGCCAATGCCGCCATAATGGTAGCGACGACAAAATATCCGCCAATAGGGTCCGGGTAGAGTCCACCGGTATTCATGCCGCGATCGCCTTCGTATCCGTGGATAGACGATAGACCTGCCATCGGCTCGGTGGTTGCCCCATTTGCAGGGTAATCCCAGTACGGGCCGGTTTCGCCGTATCCCGAGACTGAAGCCCAAATCATCCCTGGCCTTATTTCGTGTAGTTTCTCGAGCGAGATGCCCCAAGACGGCATCACGGTTGGTCGGAAGTTATCGGCAAGAATGTCGAACTTAGGCAACAGTTGCCAGAACAGTTCCTGGCCTCGCTCGTGACGAAGATCAAGCGTGACCTCACGCTTGTGTAAGTTGACGGAATTATAATGACCCTGGGTGTTCAAGGGATGTTGTGGACGATTCGCGTCGACAACACCTTTAGGCACCTGCTGGCTGATCCGTCGAAAGACATCGGGTCGGTGTAACGATCCGATCTGCACAACGTCGGCTCCGAGAAGCGCTAGAAGTTCGGTACCGAAAGTGCCCGACCAAGCCTGGCCAAAACTCAAAACCCGAACACCGTTTAAAGGGCCTTCGTTCAGGTTGTTGGGGGGTGGCGTTGATTGTCGCGATGGAGCGGCGCGCGGTTTTACGACAGCCACACGATCTTCGTCGAGCCTGGGGGCCGGCTTGTATAGTTGCCAGGGCGACGGCGACAACTTCGCAGGAGCACCGGCAGCGCGGACCGATTGGCCATCGATGGCGGTTTCGACAAGAAAATCTCGCTCAGCGACTTGTATGTCGCTGCCGATGTCATCGAAATCTTGCACGACTCCGATAACGCAGCGAAGCTTCGCGAGTTGGTGAAAAATATTCCAACGCTCCAATTTGGGAAGCGTTTCCGCCATGCCGATGACTACTTCGCGCATGTTTTGGGAGTGTCGACCAATATCCGGAATCAGTTCTTGGCGGCGACCAAGCTCGGGTAAGTTGAGTGCGTCCATTGCCTCAGTCCAATTGTGGAAGTCGGCGAGACCAAAGTTCATGCGGCCATCTGCTAGGTCCCAGAGTGGTCCGGGATCACCTCGGCGACGACCCCCGCTCGGCCCTGGCGTGCCGCCTGTGTCGTGATACACCGCGGCCACACCCCAAGGGTGAACCGTAAGTGCGAAGGCTTCGAGTTCGCTGACATCAATATGCTCGCTGGGTCCTTGGTCCCGACGTCGCAGTGCTGCGGCAGCAGTAATAAAACCGGTCACACCGCCGACCACACCGCCCTGGTGTCTGGGCATGGAGAGTGGGGGTTCGTCCCGGTACCCGTTGATGAAAGACCAACCAACGCGCGCGCTATGGGTCAGCGTATTGCCTGGGCGACCGGTGAGCGAATCCTCTAAGCCATGTGCCGTAATGCAGACGTGGACGGCGTCGTTCCGGAGTTGGAGTAACGCGGGTCGAGGTGGACCATCCGAGGTCGTGATCACGACGTCGGCTGAACTTATGAGTCCTTCGAGTTCGTTCTCATGTTTGATCACGATTGAGCGCTTGTTCCAGTTCACGTAGGCGTGCACAACGCTGCGTTCTTCGCTAGCGACTCCGTCCAGAAATGGGGGCTCGCGTCGAAGTACATGGCCTTCGGATGGTTCCGCGAGGATGACCTCGGCACCGAAGTCGCCGAATAGCCGAGCGGCAAATGCCCCCGAGAAACGGTCGGATAAGTCGACAACACGAAGTCCAAGAAACGGCGCGCTCATGACGGAAATAACTGTGCGCCGCCGTCGACTCGCAAGATTTGTCCAGTGATGTAGGACGAATCGTTCGTCACAAAAAATTCGACGGTCTTTGCGATTTCGTCTGGCCATCCGTATCGCGTCAACGCACCGTCGTGGACTTTCCGGTCCTCATTGGTGGGACGGCTAGCGACAAAGCGTGCGGTAATAATTTCTCCCGGCGCGATGGCGTTGACGTAGACGTTATCGGGTCGCAGTTGAGCCGCTAAGCAACGCGTGTACTCGTGCACGGCCGCTTTGGAGACACCGTACACAACTTCACGCGCGTGTCCTGACAACCCGGCGATGCTGCCGATGTTGACGATCCAACCTTGCTTACGATCGACCATTTCGGGTGCGATTTCGCGACACGGCAAGATGCACGTCATCAGGTTTCTGTCGAGAACCGTACGAATATCCTCAAGCGACACGTTAATCGCGTCATTGGCAACGGGTTTGCCGGCTTTCTCGCCGGTCACGCCTTGTACACCGATATCACCACCCGCATTATTGACAAGAATATCAATGTGGCCAAAACGGTCTCTGATTGCGTCGACGTGATTCTTGACGATGGCGGGATCGGTAAGGTCACCATGTACGACAAACACGTTGGCACTGGTTTCGTTGGCGATCTGTTCCGCGACCGCGTCCAGTGATTCAGCTTCATTGAACGCGCGCGTCGACGTTGGCGTTGTACCGTGAATTGCTACGTCTGCACCCAGATCGGCGAGATGGGCGGCGACCGCGCGACCAATCCCGCGGGACGACCCGGTAACCCAGGCGACCTTGTTCGCAAGTCGTTTACTCATATTTTGCGCCTGTATTTTTTCACAAGGCTAACGCGTCTAGCGAAAATTGTTCCAGCGACTTCGGTATGGTTGGATTGTTAAGGTTGAGCAGATGCGAGTTCGAAGTGCGAATCGATGTAGCGAGTCGAGCGGGCTAAATGACTCCAGGGAAGCTACATCGACAGTGACCAGCAAGCGCCGCTCACGGGAAGAGAAGGAGCTTATCGAATGGTGTCACCTGCCGATAAAAGGTGGGTCGTCACCAGAGTCTTCAATTGTCTCGTACGTCAGGATTTAGCGTAATCGACCGTGAGCCATCGTTCGGGGGTCATTCGGACGACAACGCCGCCCCCGCCTGTATTCGATTCAGCGTATTGCTCGCCTGCCTCGGACCCGAGGTAACGGACGGCCATTGGCAGTAACTCGCTTTTGCTGCTTGGTTCTATGGCGCTAATGGGACCTTCTACGCTGACGTATTTGTACGGCGGGTTCTCAGTTTGTGCAACGAGACTCGCCCGAACCCCAACATCGAGCAGCTTGCCTTTACGCGAATCGGGACCGGTAAGGAACCATAGTTCACCGCCAGCTCGGTAGTCATACCAAATCGGAATTGTTAGGGGACCGTGACCGGAATCGTTTATCGCCAACACGCCAACGTGCAGGTCGGCTAGAAAGGCTTCTCTCTCGTCTCGCGACATGGCCGTCATGGACTTTTCCTTAACCAATTTTGTAACTAAGACGCTACAACGTGCAGAAGTAAAGTTCCAATGACGACCGATTTTTGTCCACGGTAAAAAGGTGGGGTAAAACCGTCTTCTGTCCATACGTTGGTGTCGCGCTTCACTTTTGCGCGAGCAGCCCGTTGAACGTTGCCTTCGCAATCCGTTTTCCGATTGCGGTTTGTGTGGTCGCAGTTGGGGAGCAAGATGAAGCGGCTACCGACATGCTGCTGATTCGTTTCGACGACCTCTTTAGATTATGGTTGGCCCCATCTTTTTTCTGGTTTTTTTTGGGGAAGGGTGACGATGGCGAACGAAAAACAACGTGAATTTTGGTCGGGTAAAGGCGGGGATAACTGGGTCGAACACCAAGCCTCTATGGATCATATGTTAGGCCCCCTCGGCGCGCGCGCGCTGAATAAACTAGATCCTGTCGCGGGTGAAAATATTCTCGACATTGGTTGTGGAACTGGGGCCACCACGCTCGCTATCGCCGACCGCGTGGGGACAGCTGGATCGGTGTCGGGTGCTGATATTTCTAAACCGATGCTGACATTAGCGCAACAAAGAGCAAAGGACGCGGAGCTCGCGAATGTCACGTTCCAGAATGTCGATATACAGGATCACGCTTTGGAAACGGAGTGTTTTGATGCCGCGTTTTCGCGCTTCGGGGTGATGTTTTTTGATAAACCCATTGACGCGTTCACCAATGTTTTTACGTCACTCGTATCGGGTGGGCGTTTGGCCTTTGTTTGTTGGCAGTCACCGGCTAAGAATCCTTGGCAGTCGCTGGCGGCACACACGTTGAGTTCACTCGTTGAGATGCCCCCGCCCGCGCCGGAAGGGGGTCCGGGTCCATTCGCGTTCCAGGAATCTGATTACGTTTGCGACATTCTTTCCAGCTCCGGTTTCGCTGCCGTCGAGCTGAGCAACCATGAGCAGACGCTTGAGATGTACCCCGGCATGGCGTTGCCGGAAACAATCGAGGCCTACATGTCGATTAACCCGGCGCTACGAAGCATGATTGCCGAGATGCCCGAGGGAAAACGCACGAACATTGTGGACGCCTTGGTGGACGCATTTCGGCCGTACCATTCAGTCCGTGGCCTGGTTCTTGAGAGTGCAACCAGTGTGGTGATTGCTCGAAAATCGACCGGCTAATTGCGCGAAAAACGATCGAATAAAGGCGGTGTTTATGTAGAAGAACCCATGTAGAATCCAACCGAATTAGAAAACCAGCCTCGTGCTTCTCGCAGAGTTCCAACCTCAGTTAGCAGTTAGCAATCGCTTCTAGTCGTGTTACAGCACTCTATGTTGTATGCCGTAGCTTTGAAGGTGTGTGGTCAGATTAAAGGGCAGGTAACCACGCAAAAATTTGAATTATTTTTTTATGGGTATTGATTAATGAAACTGTATGTAGGGAATTTGCCTTGGTCGACTGGGGAAGCAGAGCTTGAAGAAATGTTTGCGGCAATTGGAGCAGTGACTTCCGCTAACGTAATAACGGACCGCGACACGGGACGATCCCGTGGGTTTGGGTTCGTTGAAATGTCGAATGACGATGCTAAGCGGGCGATCGAAGAACTGAACGGTAACGAAATTGATGGGCGCGCCATAAAGGTGAACGAAGCCGAAGAAAAACGGCGCGATTCACGTGGTGGTGGTGGCGGCGGCGGCGACCGCGGCGGCGACCGCGGCAATCGTCGCTGGTAAGTAATTGCCCAATCCGGGTAGATAATTAGTAGTCGCCGCGACAAGGCGGCGACTACTGATGCGATGGGGGTCGA
>DCBA01000054.1:0-4563 GCA_002313255.1 Gammaproteobacteria bacterium UBA1119
GATCCAGGGCGAATGGATCAAACCAGGCGCTACAGTTATCGATGTTGGTATAAACCGAATTCATACAAACGATGGCAAAATCCGCCTCGTCGGTGACGTCGATTTCGATTCAGCACTGAAAAAGGCTGGTGCGATTACTCCCGTCCCGGGAGGAGTTGGTCCAATGACAATTGCATGTTTACTTTTGAATACACTCCAAGCTGCCGTGACGGCACAAAACAACCGAATATAAGCCTTCCAAATCCCGAGGACGAGCAACCACTGGAGCTAGCTAATGCCGCGTAGCGTCACGTTCCAATATTTGCGAAGACCATTAGGTAATAGTCCTTATATGCAGTGGGTTCTGAGCCCCCTAATCCCCCCAGCATCTTGACGCGACCAAATCCTGCGGTTTTCAGCATCAGCTGTATTTCATTCTTAAAGTAGGCATTAAGCCGCAATCGATACTGGTGGCAACTAACAAGCTCTTGATCGCTATATTGTTTAATGCGGATTTCTCGAACGGAATACTGCTCCATTGGATCAAATGCAATGGTGCGTGTTTGTAAAACAAGCTCATCGCCATCGCTTGCTTTGCGAGTGTCAGGTTTGCTCCATCGAGAAGGCAGGGTCGGTCGGCGACCTTTGGACCAGGTCAACCAATCCTTTGAGTTCTCGCCTGGCAAATAGACATCGAAGATTAAGGATCCGCCTGGGGTCAGATGTTTTCGTATACGCCGAAGGCCCTCTAGGTCCTCTTCGCGAGTCGTGCCCACTCCAAAAACACCACAACTTATAACCGTTGGATAGCTCTGATAGAGCTCAAGTTCATGCGTAGATGCGACCGTGAGATCCGTGTCAAGACTTCGCGAGCTTAACCTCGCACGACAAAGACGAATCATCTCCTCCGACGCATCGCTACCATGCACTTCCATCCCGGCTTCAATACACGGAACAAGAATGCGCCCCGTACCACAACCAACATCAAGCGCGGGCTCCCCCGACCGTTCGATAACGTGTTTGAAATACTCAATCTCGGGTCCATCGAGGTTGAATTCAGCCCACCATCTTGCGACCAATCCGTAATGCCATGTGCTAGCCAACGTCAGACATCCAACGACCCTTTCGGCTCGAGAATACAAGGGAGACGACGTAAGCGAAAACTGGTTTCTAAGGACGGTAGATAGAGGTTACGCACAACCTCTATTGAATCGATAGAGTATCCGATCTCTCGTAATGCAAACCAAATCGATGCGCAAGTTCTAGTTCTCAGACAACCTATCAGAGGGCTGATATGAAACCGTGTATCGATACCAACGTATCCCGATAGATCTCTGGTGTGATATCTGGATACCCCATATCCCCCGCATGTGGTGTGCCATGAACGGTTCGGCCAAATGCTGAAACACCCGCAGATAGGAGTTTACGGTAATAGGTCAGCCCTTCGTCCCGTAACGGATCGAGTTCGTTAACAGAAATGACGTGGGGAGGGAGACCCTCTAGATCAGTTCCCTGCGCGTGATACGGCCAAGCTAACGGATTCGTGCCGTGCTCATTAGTGGGATCGTAAACCTTGACGAGAGCGGCCATTTGCCTACAAGAAAGCATGTATCCGTCATTTTCATCCAGAGAAAGCAATGTCTTCGGTGGATCCCCATATTGGCCGCATATGTATGGGCAACACGCATACACCCCATCGATTTGATCTATCCATCCTTCCTGATTGGCTTTAAGAGCTGTCGCGAGTGACAGGTTACCGCCGCCCGACTCTCCAGAGATCACGATTGTCGAAATACCCAATTCGTCACGATTCAAGTCAGCCCACTGAACGGCGCTTGCGCAATCATTGAGTCCCGCTGGAAAGGGATGATTCCCCAAGCGCCCCCCACCATTCCGAAACTCCACACCAATAACGACCACGCCTAAATCGGCCAGGGCTCCGCGCCATCGAACAAACATGGGATCCGTCGCGCCCATGAGTACCATGCCTCCGCCGTGAAAATGGACAATGCAGGGAACACGTCCTTCACGTTTTCTAGGTCGATGGATGTAAAGCTGAATTTGGTTTCCATCCACACCACCGATGATTTCTTTCGCTGTATCAACGGATTCAATTACGGGCAGGTTGGCCGAAAGTAGTGCGTTTCCTTCAGCTGCCGCCTCTTCAAATGCAGCGCAATACGCCAGACAGTCTTCGTAAGTTGCTTCGGGATCGATTTCATCCAACCCCGGCGCCAAACCACCTACAGCTACAAGGGCCCGGATTATTCTCGGATCGGCACGTTCATCCGTCTCTAAAGTAGCTTCGTTACGACCTAATCGTCCTGGTAAATAATCTGAAATCTCGCTCATTTTGGCGTTAATTCTCCCAGCGCGTACTCACCACGCTTAACCCAGTCGTAATGACCTTCATACCCACCATAACCTTGCCACGGTTTAAACCCAATCAATGCGAGCAATTCATCCGATGCTTCGGCCAGTACTTCGGGCGACGTACCCAACAGAAAATTCTCCTGTTGACGGAATTGCGGTGCACAAAAGTTTGTCGTTAAACCGATACGAGGACAATCACTACGATTGACCCCCGTCGAATGCCAAACTCGACCTTCAAAGATCACGACAGTTCCAGCAGTACCCGTCGCCGAGACCCAGTTGGCATTCAAATCGGTGGTCGGATCGGGTTGCCGTCCGCTACGGTGGCTTCCGGGGACAACAATGGTCGCCCCGTTATCTTCGGTAAAGTCATCCAACATCCACATCGCGTTACAGACGAATGCAGGAGCAATGGCGCTTGGCTCCATGGCCTCGCGCCCTCCCAGGCGATGTCCTCGATGATCAGCGCGAGTTATAGAGCCCGGCTTGACCAGCGTCATACTCTCGAGCGTAACCGGGGGCGGCATCCAGAATTGATCAGTATGAAATGCCATGGCGCTTCCTGGATGGGCAATATGGCCGTGGTATGACGATAGCTGGTATGTGGTACCGAGCACGTGTTGCAACAACTCGTGAAGAGCCGGGTGCAGAAGCAGATCGCGAAACACTTTGCCCTTATTGAGCAAGAATTTGATCAATTGCTTTCTATCTTCGCCGTGATACGCAACACCAAGCTGTTCTTCGGCTTCCTTTTGCTCAAAAAAGCGAGCACGAATGGCTGCGACTTCATCGGGACTCAGCGCACCCCCCAGCAGGCAATACCCAAAAGCGTCGATATCTGATCGTGCGCGCAGAAGATCATTAGTTGCGATCGGTCGGTCCCCATTCGAATCGTCCATGGCTCTTTAGTACCGATTATTTATTCGCCTCAGTCTACGCTGGGGTGATCACCATCCCAACCGATCCACTGCGTGACCTAGACAACTTGAAGATCTAAAAGGGTTTATTTTCGATGGTTGGTGTTTTAGCGTTTCGGGACGAGCGCTAGTAGCGCTCCCAGTACACAGCCGTAATGAGGAGCACGCTATGGAGATCCACGGTGATTGCGACAATCGATTTTCCTCGGTAAAGGAAGCATTTGAACGCAACTTCACGGAGCACGGGGATATTGGTGCGAGCTTTGCCGCGACCATCGACGGTGAATTCGTGATCGATATGTGGGCGGGACACCGAGACCGTGCAAAAACTTTGCCTTGGGAAAGGGACACCATCGTCAACGTGTTTTCGACTACCAAAACCATGACAGCGCTATCTGCCTTGATCTTATTGGATCGCGGTGAGCTCGACGTCGACGCGCCGGTTACCAACTACTGGCCGGAGTACGGACAGAATGGCAAGGAAGGAACATTGGTCCGTCACTTTCTTGGCCATTCGGCCGGGCTGCCTGGGTTTGGGGAAAAACTGACGAAAGAGCAACTCTACAGTTGGGATACCGTCGTGGAGGTTCTAGCGAGACAAGAACCCTGGTGGCAGCCGGGCACCATGGGCGCCTACCACGCGATTACACAAGGCTTTCTCGTAGGCGAATTGGTACGGCGAATCAGTGGCCAATCGTTGGGAACTTTTTTCAAGAACAATGTAGCGCAACCACTCGATGCCGACTTTCACATTGGTCTCGACCCGCAGCACTTTCATCGAACCGCAGAGATGCTCGGAGGTGTAGCACCCCCTCAACTACCCGATCCTGATCAAATTCCGGACTACATGAAGGGGCGTGAACAAGGCACGCCCAACGTCATGCCCCCCGAAACCAATTCCTCCGCTTGGCGCCAATCAGAGATACCCGCCGCCAACGGCCACGGCAACGCACGGTCCGTCGTTCGGGCTCAAACCGCCGTTGCGAATGGTGGTACTGCGTTCGGCGTTGACCTCTTATCTCAAGGGACTATCGATCGGATTTTCGAAGAACAATGCGATCTCTTAGGCATGGGCGTCAAACACGGCATCGGATACGGTATTGCGTCCCCTGCATCCGCAGTCTTTATGGGCATTCCGGAAGAAATAAAACTTACCTTTTGGGGAGGCGCCGGCGGATCAACCATTATGCTAGACCACACCAATAGGGTCGTCCTTTCCTACGTCATGAACCAGATGGACATGCGTCTGCTTGGCGACACGCGGGGACGGAATTTGACAGCCAGTTTCTACGCC
>DCBA01000054.1:4959-6203 GCA_002313255.1 Gammaproteobacteria bacterium UBA1119
AATCCAATCTAATAACCTACTTCCCCGTTACCAGGAGCTTGAATCATGGCGGACTTTCTTGAACGAATCGAAATTGGAAATACTGGACTACTATCGAGCCGACTCGGTATTGGGTCTACGTTCGATGCTTCCACTGCTGTAATCGAGGACGCGTTCGAACGGGGAATCAACTATCTGTATTGGGGTACCGTCCGTCAACCGGATTTCGCTCGCGCAATGGTCAATTTATCAAAACACCATCGAGACGAACTCATTCTCTCGGTGCAATCGTATTCGCAAGACCCAAGCAGCATCGAGGGGGAGGTCGAAGATGCACTGAAAACTGCGGGTATAGAGAATTTCGACTTCTTATTGCTGGGAAACCGAAACAGCGCGTTATCGGGAGAATATGTTGAGCTCTTCGAAAGATTGCGGGATCGAGGGTTGCTTCGTTATATGTCGCTCAGCAGCCACAATCGACCTTTCTTACCTTCGTTACTAGAAGATTACGAACAGGATCGAAGTCCATTCGAACTCCTGATGCTTCGCTACAACCCCGTACATCGAGGAGCGGAGACAGATGTGTTTCCCTTCATACCAAAGAGAAAACACCCCACGATCGCTACATACACTTCGACGCGTTGGGGACACTTGCTTGACGCCGATAAAATGCCACCTGGCGAAGTCCCGCTTACTGCTCGCGACTGTTATCGATACGCGCTTTCTAACCCCGCCGTTGACATGGTTATCGCCGGGCCGGCCAACGGTGATCAAATGGAAGAAGCTCTTTCCGCCCTAGTGGCTGGCCCGCTGGAACCCGATGAACGCGCGCGAATCGAGCGTATCGGCGCACATATCTATGCGCAATATGCCCCCCAGTATCCTGATGCCGGCGATGCCGAAGATGTTTCATCCGGCCACGCCGCTCAGTAATAGTGACAGGCTAAACTCGCGAATCCTTATAGGGAATTTCACTCAAAGATGACTTACTAAGACCGATTTATTGAGGGGGCCTGTATCCGTCGATTGGACCACTCCACCAATCGCAGTCGCTTCCGTCAGAGTAACAAGAACTAATCTGCTTTTTGAACCGAGCAACCCTGTCTGCTTTATTCATTTCTGCCCCGTAAATTGCCTGCATCCTCACCTCGATAGTTGACCGCATCGGGGCTTTGGAGCGCGTATTGGGATCCTTCACGGCTTGGTGAAATACCGTGCGTAAATTCAGGGTTTCTTGTCGTGTGTCGTATTGCCGAAAGATCAAT
>DCBA01000003.1:0-5088 GCA_002313255.1 Gammaproteobacteria bacterium UBA1119
ACAAGAGTTGGCGAGACTTCAACACAGCAGTTGGAAGAGGATGCTTTGATATATTTTCGCGAGCGGTTCTAACTCGCTAATGTGGACGCATTCGTTGATCTTGTGGATGGATGCGTTGACGGGACCCAGCTCTACAACTTCTGCACCGGTCGGTGCTATGAACCGCCCGTCTGATGTTCCGCCAGAAGTTGAGAGATCGGGCTCAAGCGATACGACCGAACGTATAGCCGTCTGAACAGCCTTGAGCAGCTTTCCCTTCCTAGTCAAGAACGGCTGCCCTGATAGTTGCCAATCCAATACGACCTCGATCCCAGGATCGTTAGTGAGTACGTGATCAATTACAGTCGCTTGCAACCCCTCGATACTTTGTTCTGTGTTGAATCTAAAGTTGAACAGAACGTCGAGTTCGCCCGGAATAACATTTGCCGCGCCTGTCCCGGCATTCATGTTGGATATCTGGAACGAGGTGGGTGGGAAGTAGGCGTTGCCCGAATCCCAAACCCTTGTAACGAGTTGGGATAGCGCGGTGATTGCGGTATGGATTGGGTTATGCGTTTGGTCGGGGTAGGCGACGTGTCCTTGCTCGCCGACGAACCGGATTCGACCGTTGAGAGATCCCCGACGACCAACCCTCACCACATCCCCGACTTTTTCGGCGGATGACGGTTCTCCGACCACGCACATGTCGATCCTAGTGCCTTGTTGGCTTAGGTAATCGATGACTTTTGCGGTTCCGTCTTTAGCTTCACCTTCCTCGTCGCTGGTAATAAGGAACCCTATCGATCCGGCGTGATCGGGATGGCTCAGCAAGAATCGTTCCGTCGCCACTACCATAGCAGCTAGGCTCGATTTCATGTCTGCGGCGCCGCGGCCGTAGAGGTATTGACCAGCGACCGTTGGTTGATATGGCGGCGACGTCCACTGGGATAATGGACCTGGAGGAACGACATCGGTATGTCCAGCGAATACCACTAGCGGTTTTCCATCTCCAACCTGTGCCCACATGTTGCAGACACGCCCGAAGGGAAGGTGATTGACTTTGAATCCAGCGGCGGTCAGTCGTTGTGCAATGAGTTGCTGACAGCCCCCGTCGTTGGGCGTTTCGGAGGAACAACTAATAAGATCGCACGCGAGATCGAATACGTCCTCGGTCATCTGTAATAGCCTTCGATGAAACTCGTCATTCTGCTAACCGCATCGATGCAGTCCGAGATGGGCGCGACCAGCGCTATTCTGATTCGATTTTGTCCAGGATTCGTTCCTTGACAATCTCTACCGAGGTACTGACCTGGCAAGACGGTGATGTTCTCGGTGACGAAAAGATCCCGCGCGAAAGATTCGTCGTCGCCAGGGAGTGGAAGCCAGTAATAGAAAGTGCCCGGTGGAATCTCGGCGTCGAAGACTCGCGAAAGGATTGGATTAACGGCGTCGAATTTTTCCCGATAGGCCTGACGGTTTGATACGACGTGCTGTTCATCTCGCCACACGAGGGTACTCACGTGTTGTACGTGTTCCGGCATCGCACAGCCGTGATATGTGCGGTATTGGAAATAGCGATCGATAATGTTGGCGTCACCTGCGACGAATCCGGAACGTAGCCCAGGACAATTTGATCGTTTGGAGAGGCTGTGGAAGACCACGCAATGACCAAAGTCATCTACGCCAAGCTCCGTTGCAACCTCGAGTAGGCCTTTGGGTGGTTCATCTTCGTGGTAATAAATTTCCGAATAACATTCGTCGGCGGCGATAACGAAATCGTGTTTGTGGGCAAGTTCGATCAGCGTTCCCAAGACGGCCTTCTCGATAAATGTCCCTGAGGGGTTTCCGGGGGAACAGATATAAAGGAGTTCGCACCGATCCCAAGTTTTCTTGTCCACCGTATCGAAATCCGGTTTGTCGGTACTCGGTACGTAGATGGGAGTAGATCCCCTTAGTAGTGCAGCGCCCTCATAGATCTGGTAGAGCGGGTTCGGTAAAAGCGTGTAGCCATTCGAAGCGCCGCTCAAAATCGCTTGGCCGAAAGAAAACAGGGCTTCTCGCGTACCGTTGACGGGTAAAACATGGCGGTCCGGGTCAGCTTGGACCCGAAATCGGCGTGCCAACCATTCAACAATCGCGTTGCGGATGTCTATACCTCCGCGCGTCGCTGGATATGCCGCTAATCCCGACTCGAGAACACTTCTGTCAGAGAGTGTTTCCAATACGAAATTTGGTGGCGCATGTTTGGGTTCCCCTAGGGACAGGGAGACGTGGCCGTTCTGTGAATTCGACCTTAGTCCATCCTTAAGGTCGTTTAGCCGCTCGAAAGGATACGGAAGTAAGTGTCCAAGGTATGGATTCATGCAACGGCCTCCGTCACCTCGGAATCGATTCTTTCTTCCAGTCTTGAGACGATCTGGTTTATGCGGGTACGGTCCCGAATGGGATTGCCCTCTAGGTCACTTATGTGAAAAACATCTTCAACCCGCTCGCCCAGCGTCGTGATACGAGCTTGGTGAACGACGATGCCTAGTTCGACGAATAGGCTTCCAATCATCGACAGCAATCCTTGCCGGTCAGATGAAACGATCTGCAGAATGGATTCAGCGCTGTCGTTGGGATTCGTGATTATGACTTTGGTCCGCGTCACGAATTGTTTTAGGCGCCGCGAAATGTTTCGAGGAGGGCTGCTCGATGGCTGTGTCCCTTGAGTGAGGGCATGACGTAGGCTTTCGTAAACTTCTCGTTTTCGTTCAGACTTTCGGACGGGGTTGCCGTCATCCTCAAGCACGATGTAAGAATTGAAGCAAAAATCGTTGGTGCTGGTAGCAATGCTTGCGTCCACGACGTGTAGCCCTAGGTGATCGAGCGCTACAACGCTGTCGGCGAAGAGATGGGCGCGGTTAGGGCAGTAAAGAAATATTTCCGTCGCTCCTTCGGAGCTGACTTCACCAACCACATCTAGAACGGCAATTAGGGGGCCGCTATCTGGATCGTGGTTAGCAATCTCATTCGTAATATTGGCAATTTGCACGCCTGAGTGCCGAAGGAAAAAGTCTTGGCCTGGATCGTTCCAAATGAGTTCGGCTGTACGAACCGTCGTGCCTTGCTCGGCCAATATCGAATATGCAGTTGCTTTGCAGTCGTTTATGTAATCGCTTCGTAACATAGGGTTGGAAAGGCCGCGCCGTAGTGCTTTTTTAGTTTCCAAGTAGAGATGCCGCATCAGGGTTGCACGCCAGCTATTCCACAACGTTGGATTTGTGGCGTTAATGTCAGCTACGGTCAACGTGTAGAGATATTCCAGTCTTTCTTCTGACCCTACTTTTTGCGCGAATTCGATTACGACTTCGGGATCGTGAATGTCTTTGCGCTGGGCGGTTGTTGACATTGCTAAGTGATTGCTTACGAGCCATGCAACCAGTTCGATATCGGCGGGAGGCAAGTTGTGACGCTCGCAAAATTCGGTTACGTCGGTCGCTCCTAGTGCCGAGTGGTCGCCGCCGCGCCCTTTGCCAATGTCATGAAATAGCCCAGCAATGTATAACAACTCGATCTTGGGTAGGTTGTTCGCAGTTCTCCAAGCAACCGGAAAATCGTCTCGAGTTGTTCCTTGGTGAAAACGACGCATATTACGGATCACCATCATGGTGTGGGCGTCTACAGTGTAGATATGAAAAAGGTCGTGCTGCATTTGACCGATGACCCTCCCAAACTCTGGGATATAACGTCCAAGAACGCCGTAGCGACGCATGCGAGTCAACTGGCTGACAAGCGTATACGGTGCTTTCAAAAGGTCAATGAACAATTTAGTGACCTCAGGATTTCGACGAAAATCACCGTCGATGAGATCTAGATGTTCGCGAATAAGGCGGATAGTCGTTGCCCTAACGCCGGCAATATCCGTTCGGTTTGCCATGATCAGGAAAATCTCGATCAGAGCAGGTGGATATAAAGTGAATACATCGTCAGAAGTCACTTCGATGTACTCGTTATGGATTTGAAATCTTGGATTTACGACCTCGATTCTGGGTTGGCGAGACCTCTGAGCGATCGCTTCTTCGAAGTGCTGGAACAAAATATCATTTACCTCACGGAGTTCTAGCACTCGGCGATAATAGTCGTTCATGAATGTTTCGACTGCGAGCATGCCTTCGGAATCCACGTAGCCAAAGCGCTTGGCGAGTTCGCGTTGGTGATGAAATAGCAGCCGGTCTTCTCTGCGTGCCGCCAATAAATGCAATCCGAAGCGGACCTTCCAGAGGAATCGGCGGCCATCTTTTAGCAAATCACATTCT
This sequence comes from Gammaproteobacteria bacterium UBA1119, assembly GCA_002313255.1. GTDB lineage: Bacteria > Pseudomonadota > Gammaproteobacteria > Pseudomonadales > Azotimanducaceae > UBA11889. Next base: position 4,278 of record DCBA01000003.1, read on the forward strand.
AGTTTCGTCAAGAATCCCGATCGGGTTAGTTCTGTTAAATCGGAGGTGCCAAGGTGCCGCTGAGAGATCCAACTGATGGTTTGAATGTCTCTCAATCCACCTGGTGAGCCTTTAATGTTTGGCTCAAGGTCGTAATCGACGTGGTCGAATCGAGCGTGTCGAACGGACTGTTCGGTCCGCTTAGCGGCAAAGAACCCGGAGCTTGGCCAAAAAGTTTTACGATCTAGAAATCGGCTCAGCTTCGTGGCAAGAGCCTGTGAGCCCGCGAGATACCGACGTTCATAGAGAGACGTAACTACCGACGCATTCTTGGTTGCTTCCGAACGGCACTCGCGGACGGTGCGGACGCTGTGACCAATATCGAGCTTCAAATCCCAAAGCAATTGAACGAAGTGTTCGATATCGGAGTCTTTGAGACGGTTGTTCTTGACAAGTATCAGCAGGTCGATATCTGAGTAGGGGTGTAACTCGCCGCGACCGTACCCGCCGATCGCGAGCAACGCGATGTCGTTTTTATATTCGAACCAGTGTTGCCATATTTCGGATAGAAATGCGTCAATGAAGCCAGATCTTTCCCGCACCAACGTTTCGACGTCTTCGCCTTCCCAGAATCGCTTTGCTAAGGCATTTTCCGCCTTTGAGATTCTTCGCTTGAGTCCGGCGACGTCGACCGGTGCCGAGTCAGGCTGCCTTTTCTTCATCACGAAGGGTCATGACTTCAGCGCCTAGGTCTGTGACCAAGATAGTATGTTCCCACTGAGCGGATAGTTTGTGGTCCTTGGTAACAACGGTCCAATGGTCAGGAAGAAGT
>DCBA01000003.1:5497-7096 GCA_002313255.1 Gammaproteobacteria bacterium UBA1119
GCGACCGTAATGAAGGATTTGAGGCTCGTCATGAAAACGGTCACCTATGCCATGGCCACAAAACTCCCTAACTACGGAGAAACGATTGTTTTCGGCGTGTTGTTGGATCGCGTGTCCTATATCACCGAGGTGTGCGCCCGGACGAACCTGCCGGATCCCGAGGTACAAGCATTCTTGGGTTATTTTGACTAGTCGTTCTGCGAGTACGCTGGGTTTTCCTGCAAAGTACATCTTACTCGTATCACCGTGAAAGCCATCTTTTATCACCGTTACGTCGATATTGACCGCGTCCCCATCTTTGAGTGTCTTTCGTTCAGTGGGAATTCCATGACAGACGACATGGTTGACGGATGTGCAGATTGACTTTGGAAAGGGTGGCTGCCCAGGGGCGTTCGAATAATTCAGAGGCGCCGGTATGCATGCCAGATCGTTGACGATGAAATCGTGGCATCGCCGATCGAGCTCTTCGGTGGTCACTCCGGGATTGACATATTCTCCAATCATCTCGAGCACCTGCGCGGCTAGCTTACCGGCCGTTCGCATTTTTTCGATTTCGTCGCTGGTTCGAAGACTTACGGTCATGTTCTTATTCGCTGAGCCTCGGGCTGGTGAGGGGGAATTATGGTATAAAGCGCGCCCCGCCATAAAGGACAGTGTGTAACGCTGTTGCAGTATGGCGAAATTGAGTGCCGTGCAGTAGTAAGTACGTTGCGGGTGGCCTTTGCTTCGATCTTTGACAGAGGCGGATTCAGCGTTTTGTACGGCTTGTGCGCGCCATGCGCCAACAACCCAAGGACAATGTAATGACTGAAATTACGATGCGGGACATGCTGGCAGCCGGCGTGCACTTTGGCCATCAGACACGCTATTGGAATCCGAAAATGTCACCGTATATTTTCGGGTCCCGAAACAGCATCCATGTGATCAACCTCGAAAGGACGATGCCAGCGCTGGAGGAGGCATTGGCATATGTACGTTCGCTGGCCGTAAGAAAGCAGAAGATCCTCTTCGTGGGTACGAAACGAGCTGCGACAAAAGTGGTACGTGAACAAGCCGAGCGGGTTGCAATGCCATACGTCGACCAACGCTGGCTTGGTGGAATGCTGACGAACTATAAAACCATCAGGCAATCGATACGGCGCTTGACGGATCTAGAAGAGCAGGCCGACGCAGGAACCCTAGAACGGCTCACCAAAAAGGAGGCGCTGCAGAAACGCCGTTTGATGGCGAAGCTCGAGCGTAGTCTCGGGGGAATTAAAGAGATGGGTGGGCTCCCCGATGCGGTGTTTGTGGTCGACGTGGAGTACGAGCGCATTGCGATTACTGAAGCAAACAAGCTCTCGATTCCAGTAATTGGTGTGGTTGATACCAACAGCGATCCGGACGGAGTCGATTACGTTATTCCAGGGAACGATGACTCGATTCGTGCCGTCCGTTTGTACGTTACCGCGGTTGCCGATGCCATTCTAGAAGGTAAGAACCAAGGGTCCGTCGACGTGGGTATCGATGAATTCGTAGAAGTTGAAGCGAGCGACGAAACTGAAGAGGCGAGCGCGGAGGCATCGACTGCGGAAATGGGCGAACAAGAATCAGCAGCGC
>DCBA01000003.1:7416-79270 GCA_002313255.1 Gammaproteobacteria bacterium UBA1119
GCCAGCAGAAGCGAAAGCACCGGCCGAAGACGAAACGAGTGAACCCGACGAGTCGAGCGAAAATTCGTCCGCGACTAACGACGGGCCATGAGATTGGCCGACATGGTTAAAATCAAAGAAGTTCGGTCCCGCACTGGCGTCGGCTTTGGAGATTGTAAGAAAGCGCTTGAGGATGCTGGCGACGATATTGACAAAGCGATCGAGATCATACGCACGCAAAGTGCGGTAAAAGCGGCGAAAAAGGCGGATCGGACGGCAGCCGAGGGGCTGCTCGCTATGCATGTCTCAGAAAACGGTGATTCCGGGGCGATGGTCGAAGTTAATTCGGAAACAGATTTTGCTGCGCGCAACGAACGCTTTATCGATTTCGCGAACGAGGCGGTTAAATGGGTTGTAAAGCATGGCGATAGCGAGATGGAAGGGCTTGAAGAGTCTCGCGAACAACTTGTGCAAATAATTGGAGAAAATGTCTCGGTCAGACGAGCGGTTCGTTTCGTCAGTCAAGGTGGGGAGGTAGGCAGTTATCTGCACGCCAACGACAAGCTCGGAGCGTTGGTTGAAATTCGGGGTGGGGACGCTGTGCTGGGCAAGGAAATAGCGATGCACGTAACCGCAATGAACCCCATGGTGCTAGCGGCGGATCAAATGCCGGAACAGGTTCTTCGGACGGAGCGTGGAATTTATGAAGCGCAAGCGTTGGAAAGTGGCAAACCGGAATCCATAGTTCAAAAAATGGTTGATGGCCGAGTACAAAAGTTCCTTGCCGAATCGAGCCTACTGGACCAGCCCTTCGTGCGCGACCCTGATACCAAAGTGGGTGATCTTCTTGAACAAGCTGGAGCACAGTGTCTTCGCTTTATCCGCTTTGAGGTCGGCGAAGGGGTTGAAAAGAAGGATGAGGACTTTGCTGCGGAGGTGGCAGCACAACTTGTATAAACTTGAATCGATGGGAACGGGGTAATACGTCGGAGCGCCCGAGCTAGTGCTACTCAAGTTGTCCGTCGAGGCGTTTGGTGGTCCGAAAGGTTCAGGGATCAACGCCCAAACCGTTGAGCGGATCGCCAGCGGCATCAAGGGGATAATCACGAAAACAGCTCGTGCGCTGGTGAATTGAGCCGGGAACAACATTGTGCGCGCAAAAGGGTCATGTTCGGTTGCCGCCAGCGTTGGCATGACGCGTGTGGCCGCATATCAAGTGGGGATGCTTGGGACCGTCATCAATGTACTGGCGTTCCGGGGTGTTATAGCAGCTCGAGGTTACCGAGGTATGCTTATGAGTCCCCGGGGGCATTCCGGCATCTCCGAAGTTAATTCTGAGTCTCGCGTACGGGGCATTGGGTAGGGATACATCGTCGCATGTGCGTGTGGAACAGGGGATCCACTTGTCACGACGGATGTAGCGGCTTACCAGCGGGCGGTCGAGTTATCGATGGAGTTGTTTATCAAGGCGACTAAGCTGGATGCCACTTACGACAGAGATTCCACCTACCATCCCGATGCGACCCACTTTGATACTGTGTCCCATGATGAGGTCCTACGACACGGACTCGAGATCATGGGTTCAACGGTGATTGAGTTTTGGAAGAGTCATGCGATGGCCCCGTTGTTGTCAAAGACATGATGGACACTACGTTGACCAAGAACGTGAGCGGTGAGAACGTCGGCACGATGATTTGTAACTCGGGGAAGGGAAACGATGCTTGATGAAATCAAAAAGGATGCGAGTGAACGCATGATCAAGTCGGTAACGTCCCTAAGGACCGCGTTTACCCGAATTCGCACCGGTCGCGCAACGCCTTCATTACTTGATGCGATAGAAGTTGAGTATTACGGGACCTTGACTCCTATAAATCAGGTGGCATCTATTAGCGTTGAGGAAGCAAGGACACTCATTATCACGCCCTGGGAAAAGTCCATTGCACCCGATATTCAAAAGGCAATACTAAAGAGTGACCTTGGTTTAACGCCAACGGGCACAGGTGACGCTATTCGACTGCCGCTACCCCCTTTGACTGAGGAAAATCGTCGAGACCTGATTCGACACGCGAAAAGTGAAGCGGAAAATGCGCGGGTATCCATTCGAAATGTGCGACGTGACGCGATTGCCAATGTCCGCGAGCTTGTCCGTGAAAAAGAATCGACGGAGGATGAGGGACGCCGCGGGGAGGAGCAGCTCCAAAAAATAACTGACGCTCGGGTTAACGAAGTCGACGAGATACTCGCAGAAAAGGAATCGGATTTGCTGGTGTTTTAAGCCAACGATACTCGTGCGTCCGATGCAGCCATATTCAACGCCTCAAGATAGCGCTCGATTGTTACCGTTAATCCTAATTCCAGCGCATCGGCAATTAGTGCGTGGCCGATCGAGACTTCATCAATGTTCCCGATGGAGCAGAACCGAGCCAGGTTTGTTAGGTTTAGGTCGTGCCCGGCGTTTATCCCTAAGTCTCGTTCTTTGGCGTGAATAACGGCTCTACGGTATCGCTTCCAATACTCATGTGCTTCTTTGGAATCAATCCCATATTTGGCTGCAGAGTCTGCGTAGGGACCCGTATACAGTTCTATTCGTTCTGCGCCTGCATCACGTGCTCTAGAAATTTGGTCAGGATCCGGATCGATGAATAAGCTGACCCGTGTGCCGAGATCTTGGTACGTAGAGATTATCGATTTCACGCTATCGAATGTTGTAGCTTCGGAGAGGTCCCAACCATGGTCCGAGGTGAGCTGATGCTCAGTGTCTGGGACGAGCGTGCATTGATCCGGTTTTGCTGTCTCTACAAGTTGACGGAACCCGGGATATCCATTTTCGCGCGGTCCTGCTGTCGGATTGCCCTCGATGTTGAATTCCACGTCGTTGGCGGCAGATACCACGGCTCGTAGATCGAACACATCTTGAGGTCGAATGTGACGCTGGTCGGGTCGAGGATGAATGGTGATCCCGTTTGCGCCGGCACCTATGATGGCTCTGGTCATATCGCAAAGATCGGGACGAGAACCACCTCGAGCATTCCGTAGCCAAGCAACTTTATTTACGTTAACTGAGAGCGCGGTCATAACTATTGCGAATGCGGTTGCACCGGGCCAACAATGTTGGGTCGTTTGCCCGAGGTGCTTCCTTTAGTTGTTCGGATTATTTTCACTGCTATCTGACTCAAGCCCCGTGTTGTGTGGGAGCAGTTGGCTACGGTAAAGGTAGAAATAACTCGCGATTACCAAAGCAAGGGTAAGAACAAAACCGGCGACCGGCTTGTATGCCATCCACACTTGTATTGAAAATTGATACGCGACATAGAGATTCACGGCACCCATCGTGAACCAGCCCGTTGCCCATCCCCAGGTAAGGTGCTTCCACGCACGATCGGGCAAGTCGAGCGAGAGAAATCTCCCGAGAGCGTCACGAATGAAGTGCCCGTCCCCGATAAATCGACTGCTCACGATTGCTAGTGCAGCGCCCCAATGAAAGATGGTGGGTTTCCATTGTATGAAAACGACGTTTTGAAAGACCAGGGTCATACCCCCAAAAATCATCGCAAGCCAAAAAAATAGTCCGATCATCGCGGAAATTTTCCAGCCGTAGAGTTTCATGACCAACACTTGTATGAAGGCGCTGACCATTAATCCTGCGGTCGCTAGATAAATGTCCCAGTTTCCGAAAATTGCCCAGTTACCAAAGTAAAGGGCGGCGAAAACCAAGCCTGGTAGAGCCTCAAGAAACTTTTTCATGGGGCATATTCGATAGGAGAGACAGGGGGTAAGCGCGGTGCGTCGAAGCAGTGTCGAACTCGGATCTCACAATTTCTTCTCCCTGAAACAGCTATTAAGTTAATGGGATAACGAGCACTTACAGTTCGGCGGTCGGAATCATCCGGTATCGGTGTCTGAAGGTCCAGTCTCAACACGCCTCTTAGAAGAAGCTCTACGCATAAACCGTGGTCTGGAGTCCGGGACTTACCTATAATGTCATGGTTCGAATTCGACAGATGAACTTGATACGTCTTCGACAATCGCGGGATTTCCTTTGAGCAGCAACGACTCGGAACGACGAGTCGTATCGGGGATGCGGCCTACCGGTCGACTGCATATCGCCCATCACCACGGGGTGTTGAAGAATTGGGTCCGGCTTCAGCACGAGTTCGATTGTTTCTTCTTTGTCGCTGATTGGCATGCACTAACGACGCATTACCAAGAAACGGGTGATATTGAACAATTCACTCTCGACACGGTGATAGATTGGCTGGCTGCCGGAATCAGTCCAGGATCGTGCACGATCTTCGTGCAGAGCCGAGTGCCGGAACATGCGGAATTGCACTTGCTGTTGTCGATGATTACTCCGAACAGCTGGCTTGAGCGGGTTCCCAGTTACAAGGACCAGATCGCAAAGCTGAAAGACCATGATCTCGATACGTACGGCTTTCTTGGTTACCCGTTGTTACAGAGTGCGGATATATTGATTTATCGCGCGGGTAGTGTCCCGGTTGGTGCTGACCAGGTCGCTCACGTCGAACTGAGTCGTGAGATAGCGAGGCGGTTCAATCACATTTACGGCCGTGAGCCTCAATTTGAACAACATGCGGAATCGGCGATAAGAAAGATGGGCCGAAAGCCGGCGAGACTCTATAGCGCTGCGCGAAAGGAATACCTAGAGAGAGGCGATACCGAAGCACTTGAACGCGCCCGGGCGCTACTTGCAGAACAGCAAAATCTCTCGATTGGTGATCGTGAGCGGCTCTTTGGGTATTTAGAAGGAGGTGGTCGAATTATCCTTCCTGAACCCCAGGCACTGTTGACAGACACTCCCAAAGTTCCTGGCCTCGATGGCGAAAAGATGTCGAAGTCGTTAAATAACACGCTTCGGCTACGAGAAGACCCGATCGTCGTTGAACAGAAAATCCGAACCATGCAAACCGATCCTCAACGAGTGCGACGCGACGATCCCGGCGATCCCAGCAAGTGCCCCGTTTTCGAACTGCACGAGATCTATTCGGAAAAGGACGTTAGGCAATGGGCTTCGAACGGTTGTCGGACTGCAGGAATCGGATGCGTCGACTGTAAAGGACCTCTAATAGATGCGATCAATAAGGAGCAGGCGCCTTTTATTGAACGGGCGGAACAATTTGAAAATAACCATGATTTGGTACGTTCGATCGTCATTGAAGGCTCAGAAGCAGCAAGGGACGTCGCGCGAGAAACACTTGAAGATGTCCGAAGTGCCATAGGGATTTCGTATCGATGAGTAATATTGCCGATGAATCGGGTCAGTCGGGTGATGATGTGTCTATAAAACCAATTGTCGAAACTGAACCGGATGATCGAGTCGTTGCGATTGTTCGAGGGCAAGTGGTGGAACAACTTCCAGACGATCTTTATATACCTCCCGATGCCCTCGAAGTGGTTCTTGAAGCATTTGAAGGGCCTTTGGATCTTTTGCTATACCTAATTCGGCGACAAAACCTCGATGTTCTCGAGATTCGGGTTGCGGAAATTACACACCAGTATATGCAATACATCGAGCTAATGTCCGTCCTGCAACTTGAGTTAGCCGGTGAATATCTGGTCATGGCTGCGATGTTGGCGGAGATTAAGTCGCGAATGTTGCTTCCCCGGGAAAGTGATGTCGATGTGGATGAAACCGATCCGCGCGCCGAGTTAATCCGTCGGCTTCAAGAATACGAAGTATTTAAGGAAGCTGCTGCGAACATTGACGCCATGCCCCGGATCGAGCGTGACGTACATGTCGCTACGGTCGAAAAACCCGAGCTTGTTCGAGCACAATTGGATCCCGGCGTGGACTTTCGTGAATTAGCGATCGCGCTTGCTGAAGTGCTCAATCGGGTCGAGTTATATAAACGTCATTCAATTACGGCGGAACCGCTCTCGGTTCGCGAGAGAATGTCAAAAATACTCGACCAAATAGCAGGAGTCAGCGGCTTTTTGAATTTTCCAGAGCTGTTCGAACTCGAAGAGGGTCGAAAAGGCGTCATCGTCACGTTTCTGGCGTTGCTTGAGTTAATGCGGGAAGGCCTGGTTGATGTCTCTCAGAATGAGCCGTACTCGCCGATATATGTGCTTATAGGGAGTGAAGTGATCGAGGATAAAGAATGATCGAGATCGGGAAGATCCGAAGAATCGTTGAGGCAGCGCTATTGGTGGCTGGCGAGCCGGTATCGGTCGAACAACTTGAGCGACTTTTTGTAGACGGGGATCTGAATGGTGAAGAGCCCCGAGCCTTATTGAGAAAAGTGCTCGGAGAAATCGAAACAGATTGTGAAGAGAGGGGTTACGAGCTCGTGAGGGTAGCCTCTGGGTATAGATTTCAAGTACGGCAGGCGCTGTCGGAATGGATTAGCCGACTTTGGGAACAGAAACCGCCTAGATATTCGAGGGCTTTGTTGGAGACCCTTGCGTTGATTGCATATCGACAACCGGCGACGCGAGGCGATATCGAGGAAGTGAGGGGTGTTAGCGTTAGTGCCAATATCATGCGGACGTTAAGGGAGCGGGGTTGGATTAGAGAGATAGGACGTCGCGAAGTTCCTGGCCGTCCGGCCCTTTACGCAACGACGAGAGGATTTCTCGATTACTTTAACCTGAAATCACTCGGTGAATTGCCGCCATTGTCGGAAATAAAAGCGCTGATCGAACCTGTTCTATTCCAAGAGGCAGATGAAGATCGCGACGTGGCCGATGGCTCTAAAACTCTGGTTGAACCCGGGACTAAACAGAATGTGGTAACGCTTGAGGACGGTATCAACGAATCTTCAAGATTTGATGAGTCCGACGGAAACAGGGGTGAAGATGGGGACGAACTATACCCGCAAAAAAATGATGACGAAGTGCGACCGTTAGCTGAGGTTGTAAAACTTCCGACGCCGGACTGAGTGAACAGCTTCCTTGAAAACCGAGAAACTGCAAAAAGTACTTGCCTCTCGTGGCGTGGGATCGCGTCGTGAAATGGAGCGGTGGATTCAAGCTGGACGCGTTGTGGTTGACGGTCGAGTTGCGACGCTCGGACAGCGAGTTACGGAAGTAGAGAAAATCGTAGTTGATGGTCGGGAACTTGCCGCACGGAAATCGACGCCACTACGAGTGCTATTGATGAACAAACGGGTTGGAACGATTGTCTCAGCTGCTCCAACGGACAATTTGGCTTCCGTTTTCGATGAATTGCCGGCATTGACAGGAAGCCGGTGGATTTCGGTAGGACGTCTGGATGTCAATACGAGCGGACTCTTATTGTTCGTTAACGACGGTTTGTTAGCACATCGGCTCATGCATCCGAGTACAGGTATCGATCGCGAGTACGCCGTGCGGGTTGAAGGCAAGCTAGAAGAAATGGGTATCCAGCAACTAAAGAACGGCGTACTGATCGATGGTGAGATTGGTCGATTCTCCGATATACGTTATTACAACGGACAAGGGTCTAATCATTGGTATCACGTTGTGCTAATGGAGGGTCGTAATCGAGAAGTTCGACTTTTGTTTGCTAGTCAGGGTGTGAAAGTCACTCGTCTAAAACGAGTCCGCTTTGGACCAGTGGTTCTTCCTTCATCGCTACGACGGGGCCAATTGATGGAATTGCGCTCGGATGATGTTCGACGCATTTGCGATCTACTGAAGGTTGGGTTTGTACGATCAGACTCGAATAAAAGTAAAAAGTTTAATGCCGGGAATTCTGTATTGATTCCGTATCCCGGGCTATCGGCTCCAAAAGTCGGTCGTAACTAACACGTCTTTAGCGAGTCGTCGGTACGGGCGGTGATCTTGACGCGATTCGTGATGCCAAAGGGGGTAAGGGGCTACGGCTTTTGGGCGTATACGAGATAGTTAACGGAAGGGTTGGTAACTAGCTTGCAACCACGAGTCAGCGGATTGTAGCTATAGCCACTGATGTCTTTTATTAATAGACCGGCATCTCGAACAGCGCTGGCGAGTTCGCTGGGCTTAATGAACTTATCGTAGTCGTGCGTTCCACGCGGTAAAAGATTCAGAACATACTCGGCACCAAGGACAGCCATCACGTAAGCCTTCGCATTACGATTAATTGTCGATAGAAATACCATGCCGCCGGGACGAGTCAGCTTGGCAAGTGCCCAAACAGTAGAACGATAGTCAGGTACGTGTTCTAGCATCTCCAACGAGGCCACTACGTCAAATGATTCAGGTTCTACTTCGGCAAAAGATTCCGCGGTGGTTTCTAAGTATCGGATCTTTTCGCCCATTTGGGTCTCGATCGCGTGCAATCGAGCGACTTTCAGCGGGCCAGACGCCACATCAATACCGGTCGTTACGGCGCCAAGTTCGGCGAGACTTTGCGTCAGGATTCCGCCACCACAGCCGACTTCTAGTACGCGAAGACCAGCCACCGCTGCCCTATCGTCGATATATTTCAGTCGCGTGCTGTTAATGTCATGTAACGGACGGAATTCGCCGTCGGGATCCCACCAACGATGTGCTAGCGATTCGAATTTTTGGATTTCATTGGGGTCGACGTTCATATTGAAATCTTGTCGCGCCACGTTTGAGCTATGGCGATAACTTCGTTGACATCGAGACCTTTGTAGGATCCGTTTTCGTATAGGAGTCTCCCTTCAACCCAGGTGTGGCTGACCTGGTTGGCGGCAGATGTATGGATGAGTTGGGCATGGGCATCAAACAAAGGTTGAAGACTCGGGCTGTCGATGTCTATTGCGATTAAATCGGCCGCTTTGCCCGGCTCGATTGATCCGATTTCAGCTTCCAACCCCAGTGCTCGTGCTCCACCCAACGTTGCGGATTCAAGGATTTGGTCAGAGCGGACACGAGACGGCTTCTCGTTACCGTAGTTTGCGAGTAGCGCAGCGAGGCGAGCTTCGCCCAACAGATCAAGGGCGTTATTTGAAGCCGCTCCATCGGTACCTACGGCTACTGTGATGCCCGCCGCGTAAAGTTCAGCGATCGGGCACGTACCGCTGTTGAGCTTTAGATTGGAATAAGGACAGTGAATCACTTTGACGCCACGTTCGGCGATACGTTGAATTTCTTCTTGAGTCAGAGTCGTCATGTGGACGGCCTGCAATTCTGGTACCAGCATTCCGTGCTGGTCTAAGTACTCAATCCAGGAGCAGCCTAATTTCTCGTGGGCCTTACGTACTTCCTGTGGCGTTTCATGAATATGCATTTGGACGGGGATGCCAATTTCAGCCGCCAGCGTGAATACTCGGGTCAAGGTGTTTTTCGCCACGGAATAGGCTGCGTGTGGGCCAAACGCTGGATGAATGGTTTTAGCACTTCGATAGCTATCGTTAAGCTCCACCCCTCGATGGATGCATTCGTCCGCTGTATTCGAATATGGATTGCGTTGCTCTATTACGGGGAATGCAATCTGGGCGCGAAAGCCCAATTCGGCGGCAATGGCCGCGGTCACTTCGGGGAAGTAGTACATGTCGCTGGCGGTGGTTATTCCACGGCTCACCATTTCGGCGATCGCTAGTCGTGTTCCGGCCGCGACGAAGTCCCGGGAAACGATTTGGGTTTCCAGTGGCCAGATCACCTCGCGTAACCAGGTGTCGAGAAGGTGGCCTTCTCCTAAACCGCGCATTAAAGACATCGCGAGATGTCCGTGTGCATTTATTAAGCCGGGCATCACGATGTGATGTCCCAAGTCGATTCGTGCAGCTTCAGGATGATTCTTCAGTAGAGAGCGATTCGAGTCGACTGCAAGAATACGACCGTTTTCTACAACAACACCGTGGTCATCTAAAACCGTGTTCGAAGGCGAGATAGGTAATAAATGTCGTGCGAGAAGTAGTGTTTTAACAGTCAGATCTGGCATCTACGCGAGTATAGCGGAACGGTATTGCAAAACCGGTTAGAGGTTGAGCCAAAACCCCCAGAAGATGGTTTGAACATGGTAGAATCAACCTGTGCACGGCACCGTGATTTAACGACTGGATGACCACCTTGTTTCCTTCTTCTGATGTCTGAAGACGAAAACTCGACAGAGTCGGAAAGTGGTTCCGGATCGGGCGGCGACGATGTCGTTGCTGGAGGGCTGCCCCCAGGGGGAGCAGAAATCTCTCCGGTAAATATCGAGGACGAACTGCGCGAGTCGTTTCTTGGTTACGCAATGAGCGTGATCGTTTCACGCGCACTGCCAGATATTCGGGACGGTCTTAAACCGGTTCACCGACGCGTACTGTTCGCCATGAGCGAACTGAATAACACCTATAACCGCAGCCCGATCAAAGGTGCGCGAGTATCCGGTGAAGTCATGGGGAAATATCACCCGCATGGTGATCTTTCTATATACGAAACCATTGTCCGTATGGCGCAGCCTTGGAACATGCGGTACATGCTCGTAGACGGCCAAGGCAATTTCGGCTCGATTGACGGGGACCCTGCAGCGGCTTCCCGATATACCGAAGTTCGCATGACCCGTTTTGCCAGTGACTTATTGGCCGACCTGGATATGCAAACGGTCGAATTTGAAGACAATTACGATGAGACGCTGACAATGCCGTCGGTGCTGCCAACACGGGTGCCAAACTTACTCGTTAACGGGTCGACCGGCATTGCGGTTGGGATGGCGACCAATATCCCGCCTCATAATTTGCGCGAAGTGGTTGACGGCTGTTTAGCACTGCTTGAAAACCCGGAACTCTCTGTCGATTCGTTGATGGAGCACGTTCATGGACCTGACTTTCCTACTGCTGGGATCATCAACGGACGTGCGGGAATCGTTCAGGCGTACAGAACAGGGCGCGGGCGCATATTCGTCAGAGCTCGCGCCAAAGTCGAAGGTAAAGACACTGGCAAAGAATCGATCATCGTCACGGAAGTTCCGTACCAGTTAACCACCAGAAAATTGATCGAACGGATAGCCGAGCTCGTAAAAGATAAAAGGGTTGAGGGCATCACCGAGATTCGCGATGAGTCCGATAGGGATGGCCTGAGAATTGTTATCGAACTACGGCGTGGCGAACCGGGCGAAGTCGTTCTAAACAATCTATACGCCCAAACTCAGATGCAGTCTGTATTCGGAATTAACTGTCAAGCGATCGTTGATGGACGACCGAAACAGGTTAATTTGAAGGAAATGTTGGAGGCGTTTCTAGGGCACCGTCGCGAGGTGATTACACGTCGGACGCTATTCCTGCTGCGGCGGGCGCGCCAACGCGGGCATCTTCTCGAGGGCCAGATTGTCGCACTAGAAAATATTGATGCCGTCGTCGAGCTAATTCGGAAATCGCAGAACGCGGCGGAGGCACGAGCGGCTTTGTTGGGCCGTGGTTGGGAGTCGGACACCATCGCGAAACTGATGGAGAAGGTCGGTCCAGACGCTTGTCGCCCTCTAGATCTCGACGATGCGTATGGGTTGCGCGGCGGCGTCTATAACCTATCCGAAGAACAAGCACAGTCGATTCTCGACATGCGACTTCATCGACTGACAGCGCTTGAGAAGAATCAATTGATTGAAGAATACGAAGGAATTCTTGCAGAAATCGAGGAGCTACAACAAATATTGGGCTCGAGTGATCGATTGCATGCCGTGATTCGGGACGAATTGCACGAGATTCGGGAAAATTACGGGGACGACCGTAGAACTGAAATTCTAAGCTCTCAATTGGATTTGACGGCGGAGGACCTGATAACCGAAGAAGACATGGTGGTGACTGTATCTCATCAGGGGTATGCCAAGACTCAGCCTCTCGAGGTATATCAAGCTCAGCGCCGTGGTGGGCGGGGACGTATGGCGACAACGGTGAACGATGAGGACTTTGTCGAGCATCTAGTTATAGCGAATAGTCACGAAACCCTTCTTTGTTTCTCGAACGCTGGAAAAGTTTACTGGTTGAAGGTCTATCAAATACCGCAAGGGAGTCGAGGTGCAAAGGGTCGGCCGCTCATCAATATGTTGCCGCTCGAAGATGGCGAGCGCATTACCGCCATACAGCCTGTTGGCGATTTCGATGACGATTCTTTCGTTTTCATGGCGACGGCGAACGGCACGGTCAAGAAAACGCCGCTGGAACAATTTTCGCGCCCGAGACCAAGTGGCTTGATTGCTTTGGAGCTGGAAGATGGCAACACGCTCGTCGGCGTATCGATGACGGATGGGCACCGTGACATCTTGCTGGTTTCGAGTGTGGGTAAAGCGGTCCGTTTCAAAGAGTCAGATGTACGTGCAGTGGGTCGAACGGCCCGCGGTGTACGGGGGATTCGGTTATTGGCCGACCAGCACCTAATTTCTCTTATTGTTCCTGAGGATGGCGGGTACATGTTGACCGCTGCCGAGTTTGGATACGGCAAGCGTACCTTGCTCAGCGAGTTCCCGGTGAGAGGCCGTGGGACGCAAGGTGTTATAGCTATTCAGACTTCGAAACGAAACGGGGATGTCGTTGGCGCTCGACAGGTATTTGAGGGCGACGAGATCATGTTGATAAGTGACCAAGGAACGCTCGTTCGAACGTCAGTCGACGAAATTTCTGTGGTCGGTCGAAATACCCAGGGTGTTCGACTCATTGCTTTACGCGATACCGAAAAGTTAGTAGGACTCGAGCGCATTGTCGAAACCGATTCGAGCACGCTAGCCGAGCAGTAATCGTCCCAGGCCGGCCTCATCAGATCGCCCCAACCATGAGCAATATATTTAATTTTTCTGCGGGTCCGTCCTCCCTGCCTCCATCGGTGATGGAGCGCGCCCGCCAAGAGTTTCGTGACTACGGTGGACTTGGCGTATCGGTGATGGAAATTAGCCACCGATCTCACGAGTTTGTACAGATTGCCGAGCGGGCTGAAGCGGATCTCCGTGAATTACTAGATCTCAACGATGATTATTACGTCTTGTTCTTACATGGTGGTGCGAGCATGCAATTTGCGATGGTGCCACTGAACTTGGCGCGTATTTCGGACACCGTAGACTACGTTGATACTGGAGCCTGGTCGACGAAAGCCATTAGCGAAGCCAAACGTTTAACGCGAGTAAATGTTGCGGCGACATCTAGGGATCATGATTACGATCGCGTTCCTGGTTTTCGCGACTGGAGGCTCTCCAAATCTGCGCGCTATGTTCATCTGACCTCAAACGAAACCATCGGCGGCGTGCAATTCCACGAATTCCCAGATACGGGTGATGTACCGTTGGTCGCTGATATGTCCTCCGATTTTCTGTCTCGCCCAGTCGATGCTCGCCGATTTGGACTTATATACGCAGGCGCTCAGAAGAATGTGGGTCCGGCCGGTCTATGCATCGTTGTTATACGTAAGGATCTTTGCGGAAAAGACCGCAAACACACGCCAAGCTTGCTTAGTTATGGCGTTCTTGCGCAACACAAATCAATGTTCAATACGCCACCAACGTACAATTGGTATTTGGCAGGCTTAGTTCTTGATTGGTTGAAACGTGAAGGCGGTTTGCAAGCGATGGAGATTCGTAATCGCCGAAAGGCAGAAAAGCTCTACGCGGCGATCGATAGGAGTGATTTGTATCATTCACCCGTGCAACGTTCTCACCGATCGATCATGAACGTACCGTTCACTTTGTTGGAGTCTGAACTGGAAGATCGCTTCTTAAAGGTGGCCAAGACGAGGGGGCTCCTCAATCTAAAAGGACACCGAAGTGTGGGTGGCATGCGGGCAAGCCTCTACAACGCAATTAACGAAGAAGCCGTGGACGCGCTGATCGAACATATGGAAAGTTTCGAAAAGGCCACACGGTAGAACGAAAATGGACGAGAAAGCACTTAAGGGATTGCGGGACCAAATTGATGCGATCGACCGCCAGTTAAGAGGTTTGCTTAACGAACGCGCGGCTTGTGCACTAAAGGTTGCGGATATTAAGAGTGCAAGTGAACGGGTGGCGACCACTTCGTTCTATCGTCCCGAACGGGAAGCGCAGATTATTGAACGTCTCCGAACTGAAAATGAGGGACCACTTTCGGATGATTCTGTCGAGAGACTCTTCAGAGAGATCATTTCCTGCTGCCTCTCGCTTGAGCAGCCGATAAAGATTGCGTATTTGGGGCCGCCCGGCACATACACAGAAGCCGCGACGATCAGGCAATTTGGTCACTTCGCAACAACCAGTCCAGTGAGTTCCATTGATGAGGTTTTTCGTGAAGTCGAATCAGGCGACGCTCATTATGGAGTCGTTCCGGTAGAAAACAGTACAGAAGGTATGGTCAACCATACGCTCGACTGTTTTATGGCGACGTCGCTTAATATCTGCGCCGAAGTAGAGCTACCCATTCATCACGCACTGTTGGCACGCAGGGGAACCGTTCAAGATGAGATTGATTGCGTGTATTCGCACGAGCAATCCTTGGCTCAATGTAGAAGGTGGCTAGACACCCATCTTCCTCACGTCGAGCGTAGGCCAGTTGCTAGTAATGCTGAGGCGGCAAAGCTAGCGGGGGAATTAGAGCGGAGCGCAGCGATTGCTGGCGAAATAGCGGGGGATAGCTATGGCCTCGTCGTCTTACACCGGAATATTGAAGACTTAGCAGATAACACGACACGATTCATTGTCATAGGCGACCAGAATGTTGGGCCGAGCGGGCACGACAAAACATCCATTCTTGTTTCCACCCGTGACGAACCAGGTGCTTTGTATAAAGTTCTCGAACCATTCCACCGCAGTGGGATTAGCCTTTCCCGAATTGAAACGAGGCCAGCACGATCGAGTAACTGGAGCTATGTATTTTTCATCGATTTCGACGGACATCAGTCGTCAGTAGAAATAGCTACCGTACTTGAAGAAATCCGATCGGTTGCTTTGGACGTTCGTTCGCTGGGATCGTATCCACAAGCCGTGGGACGATAATGGAGAACATTAATACTCGCGTGCTCGAGCTAGCGCCGTATCAACCCGGAAAGCCTCTGGAAGAACTTAGTCGCGAACTCGGAATTGGCGACGCGATTAAGCTTGCGAGTAATGAAAATCCGAGAGGACCTGGGCTTGGCGTGCGGCAAGCACTTGCCGATGCAATCACGGGTATATCAAGGTATCCCGACAGCACTGGGTATCGACTGAAACGTATTCTTGCTGATCGCTTGGACGTTGATGAGGCGCAAATAACGTTGGGGAATGGTTCCAACGACGTTTTGGAGCTGGCGGCGCGGGTAGCCCTTTCGCCTGGATCGGTTGGAGTTGTTGATGAATATTGTTTCGTGGTGTATCCGCTTGCGATAGCCGCAGCACACGGCAAGTTAACACGTGTATCGTCCGTAGATTGGGGACACGATTTGGATGAGATGGCGACCGCGATCGACGCGGCAACGCGGATCGTATACATAGCGAATCCGAACAATCCGACCGGCACTTGGGTCAACAAGAAGAGTTTAGAGAAATTTCTGAATCGGGTGCCGGAACGAGTATGGGTGGTGCTGGATGAGGCCTATTTTGAATACGTTGATGGGAAGGACTATCCAGATGGCGTCAAGATGATCGTTGACTATCCGAACTTAATCGTAACCCGTACTTTTTCAAAAATTCATGGCTTGGCCGCATTGCGTATTGGCTACAGTGTTACTTCTAGCGACTTTGCCGATCTAATGAATCGGATTCGCCAGCCGTTCAACGTCAACACACTTGCTTTGGCTGCCGCAGAGGCTGCGTTAGCCGATGATGATTACATCAACGCGAGCCGGCGGCTGAACACCAGAGGTATGGATTACGTGGTCAAAGGTCTCGGCAAACTGGGATTCTCCGTTATTCCTTCGGCTGGGAATTTTGTTAGTTTTGAGAGTGGGCTGGCTTCCCGTAGGATTTATGAAGCCCTTCTTCAGCGCGGTGTCATCGTACGTCCCCTAGGGAATTACGGTATGAACGAACACTTACGCGTCACCGTTGGGTTACCCGACGAGAATGAGCGCTTTCTTGAAGCGCTAAGTCAGATTATTTGAGCACGCTCGTTGTAATTGGTACCGGATTGATTGGCGCCTCGTTCGCACTCGCTGCCAAGAGAGCTCAATTGGTCCAAACCGTGATTGGTTTGGACGTAGATGAAAGCGTGCTCGTCGAGGCGAAAAAGCTGGGTGTAATTGATCACATGAACGAAGTGACTCAACTGCCTGATCTGGTTTGCGTGGCAGTTCCGACGCGTGCGATCGCCGATTCTGTGAATGATGCCCAGCGCAAATATGGTTCAAACGTCCCCATATTTGACACTGGTAGCGTTAAGGTTCCCGTAATTGAGGCCTTTGAATCCGTCCCCCCCAACTTTGTTCCATGTCATCCGATAGCGGGTTCCGACCGTCAAGGACCGGCTGCAGCAGACGCCGACCTATTCCAAGATCGCGTTGTAATCATGACCCCTATGGAAAATACCGACGCGTCCGCCGCAGCAGTAGTCGAAAATGCTTGGTCGATAATTGGCGCTCGTGTGATAAGGCAAACTCCCTGGGAACACGATGACGATATGGCAACGGTTTCTCACCTTCCGCATCTTGTTGCCTTTGCATTGGTTGAACTCCTTGCAAACAGTGAAGTACGCCTCAGCGATCGAATTGGTGATGGGTTTCGAGATATGACTCGAATCGCCGGATCCGATCCAACGATTTGGAGGCACATATTGATCGATAACGCGGGTCGTGTACGAAAGAAACTGGACGAACTGTTGCATGTTCTCGAAACCCTTCAAAACGCTGCCCAAAACGATCCCGAAGAATTGCAACGGATCTTGACGGGCATTAGCGATTATAGAAAGCGTTTGGATGGTTGAGCTAGCCCCGGTCATTTGTGTCGACGGACCGAGTGGGTCGGGCAAAGGCACGTTGGCGCAGGCGATAGCACGGAGACTTGGTTGGCACATTCTTGACAGTGGAAGTCTGTATCGCATTGTCGGCCTTCAAGCTCACTTACTGGGCATATCTGTTGAGGACGATAACGCGCTGGAACAGGTCGTAAAGTCCTTTGACATCCGTTTTGCGACTGAACGAAGTCCATTTTTGTTCGTGAACGGTAGAGATGTAACCGAAGCAATTCGTGGCGAGGAAGCGACCCGGTTTGCGAGTCTTGTCGCAAAAAGGGAAAAAGTACGGGCTGCCTTGTTAGTCCGCCAGAAGGAATTTCGTAAGCTGCCAGGATTGGTTGCCGACGGACGCGACATGGGTACGGCGGTTTTCCCAGACGCGAAACTGAAGATTTACTTGGATGCGAGCCCCGAAGAAAGGGCGCGAAGGCGATACGTCGAGTTGAAAGATAAGGGTCCGAATGTTAGCCTGCCCGACCTTTTTCAAAGCCTTAAAGAGCGGGATGTTCGGGATAAGACCAGGAGCGTTTCCCCGCTCAAAGTAGCTCCGGACGCATATGTTTTGGACAGCACGGGTCTTTCGATTGATGAGGTGTTAGAAAAGGCACTCGTGGCCGCTCACGGGAAAGGGCTACTGATTACCAACTGAGATAGGAAACTATGAGCGAAAGTTTCGCAGATCTGTTCGAAGAAAGTCTCAACACAGTTGAGCTGGTGCCTGGATCGATTGTGATTGGCACCGTAGTGGACATCGACAGCGAGTGGGTTGTAGTTCACGCGGGGTTGAAGTCGGAAGGGGTGATTCCAAGAAATCAATTTGTCAGCGAGAGTGGCGAGTTCAACGTCGAAATAGGCGATCAGGTTAAGGTCGCAATGGAGGTCGTTGACGATGGGTTTGGGGAAACACGGCTATCACGCGAAAAGGCGCGTCGTGCGGAGTCCTGGGACATGTTAGAAGACGCATTTTCCAGCAACGAGCCAGTGACTGGAGTGATGAACGGCAAAGTCAAAGGCGGCTTTACCGTAGATATCAATGATATAAGAGCTTTTTTGCCGGGGTCTCTTGTAGATATTCGGCCGTTAAGAGAAACGATTCACCTTGAAGGGAAACCCCTTGAATTCAAAGTGATAAAACTCGATCAGAAGCGAAATAACGTCGTGGTTTCTCGCCGTGCAGTGCTCGAGCAAGAAAATAGCGAAGAGCGTGATGCGCTCCTTGGTTCGCTCGAAGAGGGTCAGGAAGTTAATGGAGTCGTTAAGAATTTGACGGATTATGGGGCATTTGTTGATTTAGGAGGAATCGACGGCTTGTTGCACATTACTGATATGGCTTGGCGACGAATTCGGCATCCGAGTGAAATGGTGAATGTGGGTGATGAATTGCCGGTCAAGATTCTTAAGTTCGACCGCGAAAAAAATCGAGTTTCACTTGGCATGAAGCAACTTGGAGATGACCCATGGGTGGAAATCAAAGGTCGCTACCCGGAGAACACCCGAGTGCAGGCGGTTGTCACGAATCTAACCGATTACGGATGCTTTGCGGAAATCGAGGAGGGTGTTGAGGGGCTTGTTCATGTCTCTGAAATGGATTGGACCAACAAAAACATACATCCTTCAAAAGTCGTAGCTGTTGGCGATGAAGTGGAAGTTATGGTGTTGGATATTGATGAAGAACGGCGTCGGATATCGTTGGGGATCAAACAGTGTCGGGAGAATCCGTGGGGCGAATTCGCAAGCAAACATGCTCAGGGAGATCACCTATCGGGCAAAATTAAATCGATCACAGATTTTGGGATATTCATTGGTCTCGAAGGCGGCATTGACGGATTGGTGCATCTATCTGATATCTCGTGGGATGAGGATGGAGAGACAGCAGTTCGTCGGTACAGCAAGGGCGAAGAACTCGAAACAGTCATTCTAGCGATCGACTCGGAGCGGGAACGAATTTCGCTGGGTGTTAAGCAGCTCGAGAAGGACCCATTTTCTGATTTTATTTCCGAACATGATCGAGGAAGCATCGTCCAAGCAACAGTATCCGAAGTTGAAGAAAAGTACGCTGTTTTGACTCTTGCGGAGGGCGTGGAGGGCGTTTTGAAAGCGTCTGAAATTAGCATTGAATCGGTTGATGACGCCCGACAGTCTCTGAGTATTGGCGACAAGCTCGAAGTGAAAATTTTTGGCCTCGATCGTAAGAATCGAGCGATTACCCTTTCAGCCAAATCCAGAGAAATTGACGATGAACAAGAGGCGCATCGAGAGTATCGAGTGCAGGGCGACGCTCGAGCTGGAGCAACAACTCTTGGCGATTTGATCAAAGCGCAGATGGACGTTGATGACGATCATGACGGATCGGAAGAAGTAAGCCCGACCGAAGAATAGTAGAACTCACGCGACGAGGTCCCCTCAATCCAGGGCCCCTAAAGTCGATTCTTAATAGAACGCCAACCCTATGAAATATAAGGCATTTTACTTGTAGCAAGGATTTTGCTGTGATAGTTTCAGCAGGGCCGGATCTGTGGGTTGGGGACAATGACGAAGTCGGAGCTTATTGAGCGAATTACTGCCAACCATTCTCAGCTGGCGTCGAAAGACGTAGAACTTGCGGTAAAAGAGATGTTGGAGCACATGTCGTGGACGCTTTCCAGTGGAGCAAGAATTGAAATTCGAGGCTTTGGTAGTTTCGCGCTTCATTACCGTGTCCCGCGTATCGGTCGGAATCCCAAAACGGGCAAAGCCGTAGGCTTGATGGGGAAATACGTACCGCATTTTAAGCCTGGGAAAAAGCTGCGAGACCTAGTAAATAGGTCGCTGGATGACACGTCGTTACCGGACGATATATAAAATCTTATAGTGGTAGGGGTTCTATCAGCCCCGCGCAAAGAATCTGATAGGTCGAATGCAAACCAGGTAGTTACGTGAAACAAGTTCTGCTGATTTTTATTGGTATAGCTATCGCAGGGCTTGCAACATTGTTTGCCATTGAAAACGCATCAGTCGTTTCGTTATCTATTTTTGAATTTCGGTCGGCTCAACTGCCGTTGTTCGTTTGGCTGGTAATAGCATTCTCGGCCGGTTTGATATTGGGTTTGTTTGTTGCGGCCATAGTTTTTTTTCGGGCGAAAACCCGTGAACGGAAAATTAAACAAGATCTCGGTGCCAACCGTAACGAATTGTTTAAGTTGCAGAAATAGTCAGAGCTAAAGTAGTACCCAAGAATCAAGCGCAAAAGACGCGTAGGCATATCCGATGCGTTAGAAGAAGCGTTCGCGTTTGTAGGACTGGTTCCGAACCGAGGAATGCATGTTTCAGAGTTCCGGGATATTTTTGTGTCGCAATCGTCCGGTTAGCTTTAGGCATTTTGCTTGGACGATCGTTAGCTTCAAGAAACGCGAGCCCAACAGGGCCGAACCCAGCGTGCGATCGCTTCTAGTGGGCAGTGCGTGAATGTATAGGGATTGTTATTCTTTGATCTTCAACCCGCCAATTGTCCATCCGCTACTCAGAGTTGGACTATAAAACCGGCGCTGAGTGATTCTGCCGTCGTATTGGGACATGTGAATGAGAAGTTCATCCGTAGGGCGTGAACCCGCATGGTTTGCGCGCGCCCTAGGTACACCAAGCGAAAGTTCGTCGATCAAGGTGGATGGAATCGACATCCATTACGAGTGTTGGGGCGACACCAGCCAACCAGGCATTGTGCTTATACACGGGAGCAACGCTCACCTTGAGTGGTGGCGCTTTGTCGCCCCATTTTTGGCTGACCAATTTCGAGTAGTGGCGCTAGACCTATCGGGCAATGGGAATAGCCAATGGCGGTCCCAGTACAGCGGTGAAGTGTACGCGAAAGAAGTTGAAGCAGTCGCTCGCGAGGCCATTGAGCACCCGGATCCGTTTGTTGTCGGCCATAGTTTTGGGGGATTTGTTGCGCTTGAGGCCGGCCATCGATACGGGCCGCGATTGGGAGGTGTCGTATTAGTAGACTATACAGTTGCTCCGCCTGAGACATACAACGAGTGGGGCCTTCGAGCGCGACGAGAGGCGTTGGGTCCTCGTAAGACGCGCGTATACAAAGACTTAGAAACAGCGCTAACGCGATTCCGCTTATTGCCCGAACAACCCACAGAGTACGAATGCGTGTTGCAGCATATTGCTAAGCACTCGCTCCGCAGGGTGGAAGGTGGTTGGACATGGAAATTCGACCCCACCATGTTTGATGACCTCGAAATGGGCAATGACCAACACCAAAAGTTTGCTCGTATGCTGTGCCGCTCAGCGGTGATTCTTGGTGAAACGAGTGGTGATGAGGGTGCGAAGTCGGCACCCTTTATGTCTCAGATGACGGCTGGAAAATTACCCTCGTTCAAGGTCCCTGGAACGCATCACCATCTCATGTTCGAGGAACCCATCGCGTTAGCGATGGGCCTGAAGGGTATTTTTTTGGCATGGTTACGCGAAGATGGAGTTGAGGTCATGAATGAGAGCTTGAGCACCCATCGATGAATCGAACGTAGCATATGTCAAGCGCTGGAGTCGTTTGCAGCGTTGCTGCCGGCGACGCGTCCAAACACTGAACCCGAGGTCAGACCGGTCCCACCAGGATAGTTAAAGTAAAAGAGGCCGCCGACGATTTCACCGGCCGCGTAAAGTCCGGGGATTGGACTTCCGGCTTCGTCGATGACCCGTGCGTTAGAATCCACATGGAGGCCACCGAAAGTAAACGTAATTCCACAAGTAACACCGTATGCCTCAAAAGGCGGGGTATCGATGGGGTTCGCCCAGTTCGACTTTGGAACCGCAAGACCTTGCGTACAAAGCCCGTCTTTCACCGACGGATCGAACGCCGTGTTGCCGTTGCAAGCGGCATTGTATGCGGACACGCAGCTCACGAAATTCTCGGTATCCACGCCTTCCATACCTTGCGCTAACTCACTCAGTGTTTCTGCTTGTATGCGGGTTACTTGTTTTATTCGGTACTCATCTCTGAGTAGGTGGCTTACTTTTTTGTCGAAAATTTGATACGCGAATTGGTCAGGCTGTTTCAGAATTTCGTGCCCGTAACGCGCGTAAGTGTAGTTCCGAAAATCGGCGCCCTCGTCCACGAATCGTTCTCCGTTCGCGTTGACCATGATGCCCAAAGGGTAGGAATGTTTCTGGAAATTATCTCCCACCTCAAGGTCACCAAATTCCGGAGCATTACGGTCCCAGCTAACGGCGTGACATCCTGACCAGTGACCGCGGGTGGCGGCGCCGATCTCGGTAGCCATCTTGATACCGTCACCGGTGTTAAATCGAGTGCCACGAACGGGCACGAGGTCCCAACCGGGTCCTAAGTACCGTGTCCTCCACGCGGGATTGGACTCGAACCCTCCGCAAGCCAATACCACCGCATCGGCAGCGATCGAGTCGTCA
Source organism: Gammaproteobacteria bacterium UBA1119 (assembly GCA_002313255.1). Classification (GTDB taxonomy): domain Bacteria; phylum Pseudomonadota; class Gammaproteobacteria; order Pseudomonadales; family Azotimanducaceae; genus UBA11889. Next base: position 29,556 of record DCBA01000003.1, read on the forward strand.
CCAACTTCGACTCCACAAACGTTGCCCGCTTTGCATAGCAATCGAGTTGCACGACTTTGGTATCGAATTACTACGCCGATTTTTTCTGCAATCGTGGTCAGACTATCAACCAAGCCTGGACCTCCACCCCAAGCTTCCACGGTTAGACCGCCCCAAAATCGAACGGCCCCTTCAATCTCAAACGACTGGCGGCCGTAAAGCGGGAGAAAACGGACTCCGTGCTGCTGCATCCAGCGCAAGGTGTCAAAACTTTCCTCGACTAACTTTTCGGCAAGGTCAGGATCAATCCTATAGTTTGTAACCCTACCCAGATCTTCATAGAAATCCTCGCGAGCATAGGTTCCGAATTCGGTGCGCTCGATCTCCGATGGTGTGAGATCGGGCATAATTTTTAAGAGGTCGTCGATGCCTTCGTACACGGTCCGCATCGCACCTGCTGTGAAGCGCGAATTCCCCCCCCGCAATTCGTATGACGCGCGTTCTAGTAGGACGACGCCGGCACCTCGCTCGCGCGCACTAATCGCCGCGCAAAGCGCGGCATTGCCTCCCCCGACGATCACCACGCGAGTCATACGATCACGCCGATTTTTCGTAACCGTTTAATTTCCAAAGGATTGATGCCGGACTCCGTTAGAATTTCATCGCTATCACGTCCGAGCGTTGGGGGTACAGATGTTGGTCCCGTGGGTGCGTTGTCGACTGTAAACCCTGCGCCCAAAAACGTCAGGGCATGGTCCATTCCGGGGACATCGGATATGGTTGTAAAGCTGTTTCGAAACTTCAATTGTGGGTGTTGCACGACTTCGTCGAGGTTCTTCAATTGTCCCGACGGTACACCCGCCTTGCGAAGTACGTCGTCCCAATGATTGGCTGAATCTGTCGAGAAAATCGCACCAAAAATTGCACGTAGCTCGTCTCGGTGTTCGCTTGATGCGTTGATGTCACGAAAACGATCGTCTTCCAACAAATCTCCGCGGCCAAGCGCGCGGGCCATCCGTTCGAACAAGCGTTGATTGTTGGCATTAACCAAAAGCACTCCGTCCTTGGTTTCCCAGGTACCGGCGGATCCGATTTGGGCTAATGGGTTGGGTCCTACCCGTGCTCCAACCTTGCCGGTGGCAAAGAAGTTGTAGTAGTTAAGTCCCATAAGCGCCATGCAAGATTCGAGCATCGAGACATCCAAAAAAGCTCCCGCGCCCTCACGACCCATACGGACCAACGCGCCGAGAATGGCCGAGCTTGCGATGACTGCTGTGCCGGCGTCGGCGACGGCAAATCCGACTCGGACGGGCTGGTCTTCGGTTCCGGTTGCCATGAACATGCCGGATTCACCCTGTATTAAATGATCCATTGCGGGACGATCTGCATCCGGACCTGTCTGCCCGTATCCAGAGATCGCGCAATAAATTATGGATGGGTTTGCAGTCCGGGCAGTTTCATAACCGATGCCAATCCGTTCGGCGGTTCCGGGACGCATGTTAATCACGATCACGTCCGCGTCTTTCATTAGTTGATTCACGACGCGGACTCCATCTTTGGTTTTCAGATTTAGCGCAATGGAACGTTTGTTTGCATTTTGGCCGAGAAAACCCGGTGACATCCCGGGAGCAAGCTGCACCCCCATAGTACGCATTTGGTCGCCGGCTCCGGGCGCTTCGACTTTAATGACGTCAGCACCCATCAGAGCGAGCTGATACGTACAGAGCGGACCGGCGTGCACGTGCGTGAAGTCCAGTACCCGCACTCCTTCAAGGAGATCGATGCGCGGCGAATTTTCCGGCATTTGCCCGTTATCCTGCTTACTCGTAGTCTTTGGAGCCTATCACGAGCATATCGGGGGGAATGGACCGTGGACGTTAGCCAATTTGAGAGAGAAGGGCACGTTGCGCGAATCACGCTGGATCGGCCGGAAGCGTTGAATTCGCTCAATCCGGATCTCCGCTGGGAGCTTTCGCAACACTTCGACGAGGTAGAAAAAGATGACGAGATCTGGCTCGCGGTGGTGACGGGTAGGGGAGACAGGGCGTTTTGTGCCGGTGCTGACCTTAAACATCGAGCGCGGGAACGAGATGCCACGAACGAACAACGTACGGTTTGGGCTCAGAAGAATATCGAGACTCGGTCCTTAACCGAACGTTGGTATTTCTCCAAACCGGTAATCGCGAGGGTGAACGGTTTCGCTCTGGGGGGTGGGCTCGAATTGGCGATGGCGTGCGACATCATCGTCGCGGCCGACCATGCGGAGTTTGGTCTACCAGAACCCCGTCGAGGCCTCATTGCTGGGGCCGTTGGCGTCCATCGTTTACCCCGCCAGATCGGACTGAAACCCGCGATGGGGCACATGCTGACTGGCCGACATATGACAGCTGATCGCGCGTACGAGTTGGGGTTGGTAAACCAGGTCGTGTCACTCGGTGATCTGGATTCGGCTGTAGATAGCTGGATTGAAGATATCCTTCGCTGCGCACCTCTCTCCGTCAGAGCGACAAAAGAAGCCGCGATGCAGGGTCTCGACATGGCTTTACCGCAGGCTTTTTACAGTCAATACGAGTGGGAACAGAAACGCCAACGTAGTACTGATACGTTAGAAGGGCCGAGGGCATTTGCCGAAAAACGGGAACCACGTTGGGTGGGCAAATGAACGTTCCCAAGACTTCCTTCGCCATGGTTCAGATCGGGCCACGCGAGCTCGAGGCAAGGGACGTGCCAATTCCTGATATCGATGCAGATGGCGCTATTCTTGAGCTTGAAGCTTGCGGTATTTGTGGAAGCGATTACGAACAATTTGAAGGCGTCCTGCGAACGCCGTTCCCCGTCATTCCAGGCCATGAACCCCTCGGAAAAATCGTGCGCATTGGCGATCTTGCGGCTGCTCGGTGGGGTGTTGATGAAGGAGATCGTGTGGCGATCGAGACGATGGTGTCTTGTCGCCATTGCGACCCGTGCTTGGGTGGTGCGTACCACTTATGTGATAACAGACGAATCTATTCCTATATCCCGCTAACCGAAGCACCGGGCCTATGGGGCGGGTATTCGCAATACATGTACCTGGATCCGAACTCAATCGTCCATCGAATGGATTCGAGTTTGCCCGCTGAAACTGCCGTCATTTTTAACCCATTAGGTGCCGGCTTTCGTTGGGCTGTGGAAATTCCAGAGACCGGTGTTGGCGACACCATCGTCATCCTCGGGCCAGGACAGCGAGGCTTGGCGAGCGTGATTGCCTGTCGGGAGGCCGGCGCTGGAACAATCATCGTGACCGGCCTTGCCGTGGATGCTCGCAAACTCGAAGTAGCAAGGCTATACGGAGCCGATCACACCGTTGACGTCGATAACGAGAATTCCGTACGACGCGTAAAAGAACTTACCGAAGGGAAAGGCGCGGACATTGTCGTTGACGTCAGTTCCTATGCCACGCAACCCGTTGTCGACGCGCTGTCCATGGTTCGGCCCGGAGGAACAATCGTTCTGGCGGGCGTCAAGGGGTTCAAGCCGGTTGATGAATTCGTCAGTGATCTAATCGTCATGAAGGAAATAACGATCAAGGGAGCGATCGGGGTGACGTCGTCTGGGTATAACCGCGCGATTAAGCTAATCGAATCGGGCCGTGTTGATTTCAGCTTGATGCACACGCACGACTTCCCACTCGCCGATGCAGAATTAGCGATTCGGACGTTGGCGCGGGAAATTGACGGCGACGAATCCATCCATTCCTGCCTGATTCCTCCTCGCTAGGGCTCATGTAGACTGGGCGAAGAGATCTGATTGGAGCGACGATTCGCATGACGAATACACCGGACACCCGACCCACATTCGAATTCAACGAAAAAGTTGCCCGTTCGTTTTTAGACAATGCCTCGGTCGCAGGCGGGCTGCATGGTTACCTCGGGTTTGAGACGGTCGATGTTGGTCCCGGCACAATGCAGGGAAGATTCCAAGTACGAGAGGAGTTACTTACGTCGTTTGGCAACATGCATGGCGGCGTTTTATCGGCGTTTTGCGATCATCTTCTTGGCACCGTGTGTTACCCGGTAATGAAAAAGGGGCAATGGGCTGCGACAACGGAATTCAAAATCAATCTCACGCGGCCGGTGAGTGGCGGCGTCGTCGACGGTTATGCCACGATCGAGACGTTCGGGCGGACCCAAGCGGTTGTACGAATTGAAGTGCTTAACGAGGGGCGTATTGCGGCAATCGCGCAAGGAACCGTTACCATCATGGACCCGCGGACCTGAACCACTTTACCGACGAGTTAGCGTCGATCAAGCGCCGCCCAACGTCCGTCTAATGTGACGGGGCATCCTATGGGCATCATGACGGACGAAGAAAAATTTCAATTCGATCTTCAAGGGTACGTGGTCATTAGGGACGTCCTCTCGCAGGAAGAATGCACCGAACTTTCGGTGCTCGCTGATAGCGTTTGGCCAGAACAAGATGACGACGGACTTCTCCGTCGAACCGAGGACATTTCGCGCTGGCACCCGCGATTTCTCGATTTAGTCGATCATCCCAAAGTGTTGCCGTACCTGGTGGAATTGATCGGAAGTCGCCTGCGTATCGACCACGATTACTGCATTTTCATGAAGGCGGGCGCCGCACGCAATGCGCTTCATGGGGGACCCAGAATCTTTGAGACTGATCATTGGTATCACTACAGTGATGGCGTCATACGTAATGGTTTGACCGTAGCTACTTGGGCGTTAACGGATGCGCTTGTTGGCCAGGGCGGTTTTGTGTGTGTTCCCGGTAGCCACAAAACGAATTTTCTCAAAGCTTTTCCGGACGATGTTCGCCGCTTTGAACGAACAAGCGATTACGTGGTTCAACCCGAATTGCTTGCGGGCGATGTATTAATTTTTACGGAAGCCCTTATTCATGGGACCTCGACGTGGACTGCAGACCATGAACGTCGTACGTTGCTATACAAATACAGTCCGCCTCATTCGACTTGGCGTAAGAAGCCGTTCGATGTGTCGGCGTACCCCGACGCGACGGAACAACAGCTTCGACTCATGGCTCCGCCATCCGTCGAGGCTCATAAGCGCGTGCCGGATGAACCCTAGTCTTCGGCTCGCTCGAGAAATTTCAGCAGGCCGTCGATACTTTCCCGCGTGTGGATCATACGGGCCGCGACATGATCCCCTGGCACAGTCAATAGTCGATATTGTGGGTATTGCGACTGAAGATGTTGGAGCGCGCCTAAGCAACCGTCTGCCAAGCCGGACCAAAGTAGTACCGGGACGCCGAGGTTTGAAAGTGCTGCTTCAGAACCCTCGGTCTCCTTCAATGCGTTCCAGCACGCTTCAAGGCCCGGCAACACGTTTGTTGTTACCCATGTTGTTAGGTTGGGGGCCGATTCGTGCGCTCGTTTAAGTAAATCGTTAAATGTGCTCATTGCGGGCACGGCTGAGAGCCCGCCGATCGGGTCCCAGCCCCCGATGGTTAGGGACGCGAGTCGGTCGGAATGATGCAATGCCATTCCCGTGCCGATCCATCCACCCATTGAGTATCCGATGTAGTGGACCGACTCGACTGATTCGGCATCCAACACTGCGACAATATCTCCAGCTCGTTGCTTGCGCACGTAGAGTCGTGGGTCGCTGGGTTTGTCACTACTCCCGTGACCTAGCGAATCCACGGTAAAGACCTGGAAGTTTGCCATTAGGGCATTCACGTAACCGACGTCTTCCCACGATTTTTCTTGGCTCAGAAGGCCGTGCTGTAGCAACACGGTTGACGCGTTCCGCGTGGGTCCTTCGAATGTTCGGTAGGCGATGTATTGACCCCGATGGAGTGCTTTTTTCAAGCGTTAAACCCATAGAGCGCGGCCGCGTTATTGCAGGTGATCTTTTGTTTTATTGAGGTTGGAACGTCGGTAAATTCGCGTTCGATGAAATCTTTCGAGTCTGGCCAAACTCCGTCGGGGTGCGGGAAGTCACTACCCCACATGACGTTATCCTCGCCAAGTATGTCGAGTAAGCGAAGTCCAATGGGATCACTTTGGTAGGTCGCGAAGCATTGTCGTTTCCAATATTCGGAGGGTTTCATCGTGAGGGTTAAGTCCTTGAATTGATCTTCCCATTCAAGGTCCATATGTTCGAGGATATATGGAATCCAACCGATGCCACTTTCACCGATCACAATTTTCAGGTTCGGGTGTGCTTCGAGGACACCGCCATAAATGATTTCCATGATGATCTTTGCCATGGCGAGCTGGAAGCTCGTAATGTGCACTGCAAATGCCTGACGTCGTTGCAAAGGCCCCAAGTCGTCAAAGTGATAGTCGATCCTCGGACCAATCGTGTGATAGTGCACAGGAAGGCTCGCTTCCTCGGCCATGGCCCAAAGAGGTTCCCAAGACGTATCAAACAGCGGTGCCATGTCATGCGTATTCGCGACTTCAATGCCCCGAAGCGTTCCGCGTTTTGCCACACGGCTGACTTCGGTGAGGGCGGCAGAGATATCGTGGCTCGGAACACTGGCCAGACCGGCAAACCTGTCGGGAGCAGCTTCACAGAAGCCCGCCAACCACTCGTTATAAATACGTAATAGCTCCTCAGCCGCATCATCATCGTTAAGACGCGTCGACGCGCCGAGGACGCCATAGATGACTTCCGCTTGAACGCCATCGAGATCCTGATCCTTGATCCTCAACACCGGATCGGTGAGCCGTGGAATACCGAGTTCCCCGTCGCGAAAGAGGCCTTGATCCGCCATACGATCGGAGCGGTGAATCTGACCCGGTACGTATTTTCGTCCCGCCGAACCCATGCCATTTTGTAGTCCGAACTGCGCGCCGGTTCGAGATACCCAGAATCGACCGTTTTCAGTCGCCGAAACGAAGGGCATTCGATCTTTGAACTGGTTGGTGGCTTCGCTGGTGAATAGGTCCTCGGGGAGCCATGGAAGGTCGATGTGGCAGTCGGCCGAGATGATCTGGTAGTTCATGTTTGTTCCTCAAAACCAAGATTACCGCAGTTTCGTTCAAAATCGACATACAGCACCGGAGTCCACGCAGACGGATGATTCGCGGGAACTATGAAGATTACTGGCGTTTGAACTTAAACGTGTGGGCCGACTCCCGTTGGTGGCCAAGAACGCACGCCGTCTTCGAGCGGAACATTTAGACTTCGTAGTAGTTGGGCGAATTGCATCCAGTTGCCAATGGCGATGACGAGTTCGATTTGCTCGGCCTCGGTTTTAAGGTGAACTTTAATTGAATCCCACGTAGAAGGTTGGATGAAGCCAACGTCGAGGCAATCGTCGGTTGCCTGCAAGACTGCTCGGTCCGCGTCAGATAAATGGGACGCATGGTTCCAGTTTTGAACAGCCAAAAGATCTGCGCGTGGAATGTCAAGTCCGCGAGCGACTCGCCAGTGCTGAGTCCATTCGTAATCTGACCCCCGAATCCAGGCGATTCGCATAATCAGTAATTCGCGTAACCGAGGATCTAGAACGTTGTCCTCAAAAAGTAGACTGGTAAGCGTGTTGGCAACTTCCCGAGCCAGTGACGGATGCGTAAGAAGGATACGGAATACGCATAGTTCCGCGAAGCGTTCCTGAATCCCTTGGTCCTTGGCGCGGCGCTCGGCCTCTTCTTTGGGTAACATCGGAACCGATGGTTTCTGCATGTTGTTTCTCGTCGGATTTTGGCGTCAGTGTATCGGTTTGGGAGGAGTCGGATGACGGAAGTTATCGATGAATTGATTGAACTGAGAGGGTTGCGTTTTCATTACCGGGATTGGGCGCCGCAACCGGCCAATGCGCACGACTTGGTCTTGCTGCATGGGTACACGGGCCACTGTCGATCCTGGAACGCGTTTGCAGAGGTCATGTCAAACCAATACCGGGTGCTCGCGCTGGATCAACGTGGTCATGGAGAAACTAGTTGGGCTCCAGCTGATCGATACGGGACGTTGGAGATGGTTGCAGATCTTGAAGCGTTCGTCTCGGCTCTTCAGCTTGAGACGTTTGCGCTATTGGGATTGTCCATGGGTGGGCTGGTTGCTATCGCTTTTGCTGGTAAACAACCGGTTCAACTCGAACGCTTAGTCATCGTCGATATCGCGCCCGAGATTGCCTCGGCAGGAATTCGAAATATCCAACAGAGTGTGGCACGCAGCGACGTTTTCGATTCTCCGGAAGACGCCTTTCGAAGGGCCCGTGACGATAACGGTGTTCCACCGGAGCATCACCACTACAACCGGGTCCGAGCCTCCCTAATGAGAACGGATCAAGGAAAGTGGACTTACCGATACGACCGCGCCTTGCGTGATCCGAAGAATCAAAGGTTGCGACTTGGGGTCGAGGAGGGCTGGCATTCGGTCGCCTCGTTTAACGTCCCTACACTATTGATCCGGGGCGAGAATAGCCACTTACTATCCCGGGAAGTCGCGGATAAATTCGTGTCCATCGCCAACGATTGCAGGCTCGTGGAAGTTCCTGGTTCGGGACATCCGGTACCACTCGATAAACCCGATGGCTTTCTAGATGCGGTCCGCACCTTTCTTTAACACGCGGGTGAAAAGATCGTTAACGGTTGCGTTCGTGCTGGCGCTTGTGACGGGGTGTGAGTCTTTGTCGCTTGCGATTCCCGTTGGATTCGATCTAACAGGAGAGTGGTTGCTCGATGCGAACGCAAGCGACTCTGCTCCGGATACGAGGGCTATTCGTCGTGCGGAAGATATGGATATCGCTCGGGGAAAACAGAAAAACGTAAATGCGTCGGCCGCTTTTGTTGTCCAGGATTTTCCGGTTGTTGCGGCTGAACGACTGGTGATTGAACAGAACGACGATTCACTGGGTATTCGTTATTCGAACGGTACCTATCGGGACGTTACTTGGGGTAGAACGCAACGGAACTTCTGGCAAATCGAAGCTGGTTGGAGCAACGGTGTGTTGGTCATCCTATCGCGACGAGACGATATCACTGGTCGTGAGGAGATGAAGCTAGAGGCCGCTGGCTCGCGGCTACGGGTGACGGTCGATGTGAAGACCGAGGGACGAGACGTGAGGTTACAACGGGTGTATGTGCGTGGGAGTTAGTGGGCCCTCAAGCATTGATGCGTTCGATACGGCCTTACGGCATGCGCTAACCGAATGTCAAAAACTTTGGTGGGCGTTAGCGAATGATCCGGAGTCGACGCAGATCATCCAGTTCTTCGCTCGTAAGCGCCAAGAGATCCCGTAAAACCTCTCGCGTATCGGCGCCAAGTTGAGGCGGTGGTTTCGGTGGCGACAATTCGTGGTAATCGAACTTGAAGGGACTGCCTAGAATCTCTTGAATTCGATCACCCTGATCGATGGTCCAGAGCATGTTTCGTTCACGGGTCTCATCGGCCCTGAGTGCATTATCGAGGGAACGGACCTTGCCGGCTGGAAGGTGTCGTAGACGTTCCAACCAGAAATCAGCGGGTTCGTTCTTGAGCGCGCCCTCGATGATTTCTTTCAGTTCGTCGCGATGTAAACGTCGATCGGCAGGTGTCTTGAAACGATCATCGATGGCGAGGTCTGGTCGTTCAATAACGTCTTCACAAAAACGTCGGAACAACCGGTCGCTTCCAACGGCCATGTAAAGCGGTTCAGTTTTGGTTTGAAACAGATCGACGGGCGTTGCTTGCATGTGACTGTTGCCGGTTTTCGGAGGTAGATCGCCCGACGTTAGGTAGCCGAGCGCCGCGTTGTTCAAGGCTCCAATGGCGGTGTCGTAGAGCGCGAGGTCGATGAAATCGCCTCGGCCGTGCGACGTGCGAGCGTATAGTGCTACCGATATTGCCGAAAGCGCATGAACGGCGGTCAGGGTATCGATAATTGATAGAGGATGGCGCAAAGGGGGCCCGTTCTCGAACCCCGTCATCGCCATCATGCCCGACTCAGCTTGCAGGACCGGATCTAGCCCGGGCCGGTCCGACATTGACCCCGATGCTCCATAAGCACTAATCGAAACATAGATCAGCGCTGGATTTTCGGATCGGAGGATCGATTCGTTGAGGCCGAATTTCGTCATGACGCCGGGTCGAAAGTTTTCGACGAGAACGTCACAATGTTTGGCGAGGTCGCGAGCGAGCGATTGGCCCCGATTCGTTTTAAGGTCGATGGCCACACTCTTTTTGCTTCGGTTAAACGCCGTGAAAAAAGAGCTTATGCCTGGCTGGCCGGTTGAGTCCAAGCCCCGCACCTCGTCTCCTGTAATCGGATTTTCAATCTTAATGACCTCCGCGCCAAGATCGGCGAGATGTTGCGTAGCGAGGGGACCTGCAATGATGCGGGAAAAATCAAGGACACGAATTCCAGAGAGCGGTATCGACACAATTAACCCATTCAGCGAACCTTTAGTCAGTGTAGCGCGGTTTCGAGGCGAGTCGACGCGGCGACATTAGTTGTCGGGTTAATTACCTCGCCAATGTCGTCAACGCATGGTTACCGCGGAGTCCGAGTTGCGAGACGTACGAGGGGATTGTTTTTCGAAATCAGCGATACTTAGTACGACTGGAGGACGAAAACTAAGGGTCGGCACGCCCTGAATAACGACACGAACAGGAGGCGCAACATGCTGAAACGGGTACGGCCGGGTGGCTATTTGGTGGTTCGAGAAGATCCGGTGCCGAAAGCCGCGGTTCAATTAGAGCGAGATGGTTACGGGATTATTCGAAGCGTGTTTACGGCGGATGAGATTGCTGTTGCCAAAGCCGAGATCGAGTCGGTCTATGAGCAACTACCGCCGGACGGTCGAGGGGGGAATAAACGGGGCGGTATCGAAGACGACTTTCGCTACGAAATGTTCAATCGTAGCGGACTGTGTCAACAACTCGTCGGGCGAAGAGAAATCCTCGATGTCATTGACCCGTTACTTGGGGAAGACGCCCACATCATCGCCAATACGTGTTGGAGAAATCCTGCCCAGACCGAACATCGTCACGGCGGTGGCGCATGGCACATTGATGCCGGGCCACATATTCCACTGGGTCCCGACCAAAGTTGGCCTGAACACATTCCACATCCGGTGTTTGCCATCGGAGTGCATATCTTTTTGATGGATTGTCCCCTGGCCTGCGGTCCCACGGGGGTTATTCCGGGTAGTCACCACTCGGGTCTGTTCCCACCGGTCGAACGTTTACACGATGTAGACCTCGAATGGCGGGGAGAAGGGGTAACCGCCTTAACCGCGTTTACAGGTGATGTTGCGTTATTCGTTTCAGACGTATGGCACCGACGACTGCCGACGTCCGACGAGGATAAAGGTCGGTTTTTCTTACAAATACACTACGCTAGACGCGATATCGCGCAGCGAATCAAACCGACCTCACTCGTAAACCACCTACAGCCGGAATCTATCGAACGGATCACGTCGGATCGCGAACGTCGCCTCCTAGGATTGCACCATATGGGGTTCTACGATGGTTGAGTCCATTTTTTCAGTGCAGCGAGCACGTATATGGAGTCTGAATATCGGTTAAGCGCGATCGGAATTCTAAAACTTGACCGCCGGGCTCGTCGGTTTCGATTTGGTCGGTTAAAGTGAAGCAACCCAGTGGATCAACGGGAATGCAGATGATTGACTTACATTACTGGCCAACGCCGAACGGCTGGAAAGCCACAATCATGCTTGAAGAATGCGGAATGGACTACAACATCGTGCCGGTCGATATTGGAGGTGGTGGTCAGTTCAGTCCGGAGTTCTTGCGGATTAGCCCTAATAATCGGATGCCAGCTATCGTTGATCGCGAACCGGCGGACGGTGGTGATCCCGTGACGATATTCGAATCGGGTGCAATTCTTGAGTATCTAGCCGACAAGAGCGGCATGTTTCTTCCGTCTACCCCGCGCGAAAGAGCGAGGGTGATGCAGTGGGTCCACTGGCAAATGGCGAATCTGGGTCCCATGATGGGTAATGCCAACCACTTCAAGAACTATGGCCGTAACATTGCCGACGATCCAAAGCAGCTTGAGTATGGGATTAAACGTTTCGTCGGCGAGGTAGATCGATTATCGGGTGTCATGGACGCGCAACTCTCGGTTAACGACTATCTGGCAGGACCCGAGTACACCATTGCCGACATTATTACGTGGCCTTGGGCCATGTTGATCGGACGCATGATCGACGAAACGATGTGGGAAACGTTCCCGCATCTGAAACGATGGGTGGATACTGTTCGTGAACGCCCGGCCGTCGAGACCGGCTATCGCGTGGGTCGCGATTTAGGTAGACGTGAATTGTCGGAAGAAGAAGAGAAACAACGCCGCGAACTACTCTTCAATCAGACCAACGAGAAAGTCCGTCATGCGCGTGAAGAAGCTGCGAAGGCAGCCTCATGACGGAAGCTCCGATCCAGCTCGAGCGCGAGGGCGATGTTTTTATTGTGTCGATGACGGCCGACGAAAACCGATGGAATACGACGTTCGTTCGCGCCTTTAACGCAGCGCTCGATGAGATTGAGTTGTCTACGGATCCAGTCGCTATGATCACTGCTTCCGCGGATGAAAAGTTTTTTTCGAATGGATTAGATCTCGAATGGATGGCGGCACAGGGCGAACATCCTGGCGGAGATCGGGACGCCTTTGGTAGTGAATACATGGCACTCTGTGCCCGCCTGATAACCTTTCCCGTCCCCACCGTGGCAGCCGTGAATGGTCATGCCTTTGGCGCCGGTTTCATGATCGCGCTGTGCCATGACTTGCGGATCATGCGAGAAGATAGAGGCTACTTATGCGCTAACGAAGTCGAAATCGGCATGACGATACCGGAGCCTGAGTTGGCACTTTTTCGACACAAGATTCCGATGGGTGCCTTTCATGAAACGGTTGTACTTGCACGTCGCTGGACGGGCCCGGCAGCCAAGGACGCGGGCTTCGTGCACGCCACCACGAGCTTGGAGAACGTGCGCCCGGTCGCGTTGCAGACCGCTGAAAGGCAACTTGGTGTGGCGAAAAATCGCGAAGTATTGGGGTGGATGAAGGAACGTTTATACGGTGAACGCGCTGCCATCAACGAATCCCATGGCGCCGCCCATATGCTTCGAAACCCGGCTGAATTTTCGAGGGTCCGGCGTACGGAGCGATAGTAGAGATTTCGCGACGGGACTCGCTTCTTTTTGATGCCTGAAGAGTATCGGCAACAAACGTTTGTAGCTCCGTCCGGTGCGACGGAAATTCTGTTGGTGCGACACGGTAACTCGAGGGTGGCAACGGACGAACGCTCGTCCCCTTTTGTTGAATGGTCATGGAGATCCAGAACTCCAAGCCGTGGGACGTGAGCTGGCCGATGCTGTCGGTCTCGCGCGACATGAAAAGGGGGGTTTTCACATGCTGATGTACGAGTTATTTAGCCGATCGTTGTTGCCCCACCGTCACAGGGAAGGGTAACCCCGGTCAGGTAGGATCCAGCCCTCGATGAGAGAAATATCGTAAGACCGGACGCGTCCTCCATAGATCCCCAGCGCTTCATCGGGAAACTTTCTCGGACTTGGATTTCCATTTCTTCCGTCGCATAAAGTGGTGCGGTCATTTTTGATTTGAAAGGTCCCGGGGCGATCGCATTGACGTTGATATGGTCGTCCATGAGATCTCGCGCCATTTGTGCCGTCAATTGACCTAAGCCGGCTTTGGCTGCGACGTATGAATAGTTTCGTAGTCCACCTGGTTTTAGTCCGTTAACAGAGGTGATGTTGATGATGGAGCTTCGCTGATCGGGCGTCGCGGCGGCGCGAAGTTGCGGCAATAACGCTTGGGTGAGAAAGAACGGGCTCTTAACATCCAAATCCATGACTCGATCCCAGGCTTTTTCGGTGAATTCGTCGATATCTAAGCTCCACGTTAACCCGGCGTTGTTGACCAGGACGTGAAGTTTGTCTTCCGATGCTTGGAGTATCCCGGCAAGTTCCTTACAGCCTGCGATAGTTGAAATATCGCAGGGGATCGCGATGCAAGCACCGAGTTTTGAGAGTTGCGTCTCGGCCTCTCGGCAAGCGTCTTCCTTGCGCGACGAGACATAGACCCGAGCACCGCAGCGAACCAAGCCCTCAGCAATCATCAAGCCGATGCCCCGGGTACCGCCGGTGACTAGGACGACCTTGTCTCGCACCCCAAAGAGATGTTCATAAAATTTTGTACTCATAGCGGGTAGCGTACAACGTTGCGATTTCGCTAGCATGTTTCTAGTAACCGTGATCGGAGAAAGTCCTGTGCGCCACGAAGTTCAGGTAGAAATCTTGCGCGAACTGATGGGTCAACTTGATGCCGGCGTTAATGCTGACGCAGGCGGCATCCGCATGTGTCCGACAGATACCTACACAAGCCAGGACTTGTTAACGCGCGAATGGGATACCTTTTTCTTGGGTCATCCTCAGGTGATTGGCTTGAGTGGGGATCTACCGGAGTCCAATTCGTTTATTACGTCTGAAGACGTGGGTGTGCCCGTTCTGGGTACGCGGGATCCATCCGGGAAATTTCGAGCATTTCTGAATTCTTGCCGACATCGAGGTTCTATGGTTGTGCACGAACGAAGGGGCTCGAGTGCCAAGTTTTCGTGTATGTTTCATGGTTGGACCTACGACTCTGCTGGTTCGCTAGTTGGCGTCCCGATGCGGGAGCATTTCGGTGAATTCGATTCATCGTGTCGCGGGCTCATTGAACTGCCGGCGATGGAAAAACACGGATTTTTGTGGGTTAGTATGAACCCGGACGTGTCCATTAACGCCGATAGTTTATTCGATGGGTTAGAAGACGATCTGACTCACTGGGGTTGGGATCAGTACGCGTTCATTGGCGAACAAAGCTTCGATATGAGACTCAACTGGAAATTGGCGACCGATACTTTCGGTGAGACCTACCATTTCAAGCGGTTGCATCGGAACACTCTAGCGAACAGCTTTCATGGAGATGTGCTTTCGTATCGTTCGTACGAGCGTAATCACCGGATGGTGCTGTGCCTGAAATCCATCGATCAGTTACGCGGTCAAGCGGAAGCCAACTGGCACATCCATCAAGGTGGGTTCCCCGTTTATTTTCTATATCCAAACGTCGTGATTAACGTGAGCAATCGCCGCATTGTCGTGGTCCGGGTATATCCTGACCCCAAAGATCCCGGCCGCTCGATCTCGCGGGTTGGCTATTACGGCGATCCAGAAACGATCTCCGACAACCCCGAGGTAGGTGAATCCTTTGGCGACGGATTTTCTGCCGTGGTTGAAAAGGAAGATTATGCTCTCGCCGTAACAGCTCAACGAGCTGCGGAGTCGGGAGTACAGGACTACGTCATATTTGGCCGCAACGAGCCGCCTTTGCATCACTATCACAATACGTTCCGTAAAGCGCTAGGTATGGACGAGCTGCCTTTATATACGGATGCGCCGACGTCATGACGTCGTTTGGCTGCTGGTTACGCGTAGTTTGATATTCTTCGACTTGCGGATGTCGATCGCAGTTTCGTAACGGACAGCGTCTTCGAGCGTGTAGACTCCAGTCGCCACATGAGGGTGCTGTTCACTGATGTGGTGAACGATGACGCGGTGACTGCCCTCCGTTGGACCGTGATGCGCATCGATCGAGAATGCGCCGTTCTCGGCCCGGCCGAATTTGACTCGCGCGGTGGGTGCGGATGGATCATTGGGTACGAAGGTTACCCATGCCATTCCGGGCACGGAACCGTCGATGGCGAGCGTTCCTCGCACCGCGACCCTTGGTTTCTCCGAGAGAAAACCGGATCGACGGAGCCAGCTCCGCATCGCGTTAAACCATTCACTCACCTCTGGGTCACCGATTGCGAGACCCACCCCGTGTTCACCGTAACCATAGATGTGAAGCTCGCATTGGGCGCCAGCATTCAGCATGGCCTCATAAAAGAGAACCGATTGTGCCGGTGAGACAATCCGGTCCTCGTGGGTGTGTACCAAAAACGTTGGCGGCGTATTGGCGCTGACGTTTGTGTCGGCAGCCGTGTACTCGTCGGCTTTACGACCGCGTTTGATGCCATTGGTGACGGCATAAACTGGAACCAAGAAGTCAGGCCGACATGATTCACAATCGATGCTATCGGTGGCTTCCCGATCGCGTTCGTCAACATGGGTGCCGACCGAAACAGCGAGGTGCCCACCCGCCGAAAATCCAAGAATACCGATGCGTTTTATAGCCCACTTTTCAGCGTAGTGACGCACGAATCGGACTGCTCGCAGTCCGTCGAGTAGCGAAATGTCGGTTCCGTAACGTGTGCCTACGCGGTACCTGAGTACAAACGCAGTAATCCCGATCCGGTTCAATGCTCGGGCGACTTGCAAGCCTTCATGATCGGATGCAAGTATTCGGTAACCGCCGCCTGGACAAACGATGATGCCGCATCCGCTACCTGCTTCGGCCACGTGACAAGATAGAGCTGGGGTATCGAGGACGGCCTCGCCGAGCGCGCCCGGCGCACCGTCGGGCCACAGAATCTCTTCTACCACCTCAGTATGTCCCAAAGCGATATATAGTGTTTATGCGGCTTCGTTAAACATGCCGTCTAGATGAGACTCAGGTAGGGGTTGGGTGCTTCGAGACACCAGGAAGGTTAAAGAAACTGAGACCGCTTCGCCCATTGCTGCGCATGAAAATGGATTCGGTCCCTCGCCGTGCAACCAAACGACCGCCCCGTGCAACCAACCACTACCAAACCACGACGGATCCAATAATTGGGTGTGAAGGATAAGGAACGTGACGAAACCAGACGCGAGGCCGGTATAGGCGCCGGCCCGTGTCACGCCTCGCCATAACGCTCCCACCACCAGCGGTCCGGCGAACGCCGCCATCATCCCCCCGGTGCCGATCCAAACAATCAGCGCGATGTTGGTTTCCATAAGTGTCCAAGCCAATCCCATGGTGATGACAAGTACGAAAACCGTAGTCACCCGACTTATTGTGAGGACTTGGTGATCAAGCCGGTCTTCGGACGGCGGTTTTCTGAGGCGTGGAGCGATTGATCGCCGATACAGATCGTTTGCAACGATTTGAGATGAAGAGACCACGAGTCCGTCCGCAGTGGACATGATCGCCGCAAGAATCCCAACGCCAATGAGTGCCGCTAGCCAGGTAGGAAACAATTCGATGAAAACAAGCGGTAGCGCTTGATTGGGGTTGGCGCCTTCAAGAAGGAGCGCGTCGCCGAGGAGCCCTCTCGCGAGCAATCCGCCGAGTCCCATCATCCCGAGAGTCAATCCAAAAAGAAAAGCGAGCTTGATGAACTGACGTTGATCGCCTACACCTTTTAAGGCCCAGAGCTTGTTGCCAAGATGGGGAAGCAAGCCAAGCGGGATGTGGGCAAAAAGTACGGCGACGATTGACCACCACGAATGCGTAAGTGCTGATTCGGGGTTCAGTGGTTGTACTAGATTGCTGTTCTGTGTCTCCAAACGGTCAATCAAACCAGATAAACCCCCATCCACGCCGAAACCCGTGAGGACTAAAACGATCACGACAATAGCTAGGATAAGCATCATGACACCTTGGACCCCATCGGTAAGAATGTCGGCATGGGCGCCACCGAGGACTACGTAAAAAAGGAGCACCGTGGTCGTGATCAGGAGTGCCCAGAACGGTGAGAGTCCAAGAAAAATTTCGAACATCACGAGCCCTGAAACCAATTGACCCGCAAGGTAGAAAAATAAAACCAACGAAAAAATAGACACCATGATCCGGATACCCTCGGACTGGTAACGATCGCCCAAGAATTCGGGAATGGAACGGTTGCCGAACTTATTCCCGGTGGTCGCGATCAGGCGCATGGATATGAGAACCCCGAAATAAACGCCAATGGGATACAGAAAATTTCCCCATTGAGAAGCGAACCCCCACTGGTATCCGAGACCCGGGCCGCCAAGAAAAGTTGCACCGCTAGCGGTTGTCGCCGCAAACGCGAATGCTAGAAAAATCGGCCCGTAAGAGCCGCGAGCAGTAGCAAAATCGTCGGCATGCTTAACTCGACGTTGCCCGATCACGCCGATGGCTAACATGCCGCCGATGTATACCACCATGAATATCCAAGACCATGTCGCTAAATCCATATCATTTCCTTGGTATTAGGCTTGCCGGTGTTTCCGATATTTTTCTATGCCCACCTATCCCATCGCAACGTTTCGGCAACAGGTAATCGCGTCAAGGGACCGAACTTTCCGAGAGGGTAACCGACTGGGATGAGACAATATGCGGCCATGTTGTCTGGCAGGTTCAGCGTTTTTCTTACCGCGGCTGGGTTCGATAATCCTAAGGTAGTGGGAGCTGCTCCTAAACCCAAGGCGCGTGCCGCCAACAATAGATTTTGGACAGCCGGCCAAATTGACCCACCACCACCGCTGGGGGCGCCTTCGCCGATTGGTCCGTCAAACTCGTAACAAGCGACGATTAGGACTGGAATTTCATGCATGTGTTCCGCTTGCCAGAGCACGGCATTGAGCATTCGCGACCGCTTATCCGTGTCTTGATGCGGTAAAGCCGCGGGACGGCCGGATGCTGGGCCGATGTACGCTTCCACCGCAGATCGATTTAAATCAGCGAGGATTCTTCGCTGTTCTGGATCGCGCACCACAATCCATCGTGCGCCTTGTTGATTGGAACCCGTTGGGGCCTGGTTGGCGGCATCGATCAATTGAAGGATGTCTTCTTCGGGTACAGGGTCAGTTTTTAAACGCCGCATCGCACGGCAGCTATACATAGTGTCAAAAAGCCCGGGTTGTTCACTCACGGCATTGTCCTCAGAGTTTGTGTTAATCAAGCGGAGGGAGGTCCGCATATGAAGGTTCGTCGCCTTCGGATTTGGCACGAAAATATGCCTGCATTTCGGTTCCCTGCGATACGGCACCCATCCAAACCGATTGGTATGCCAGCGTTTCTTGAATACTGTGTTCGCGACCGTAATTGAGCAGGTGCTTCGTGCTTGTTACGGCGAGCGGGGATTTGGATGCAATTTCTTTCGCAATTGACATGACCGACGTCAGCATCTCGTCGTGGGTTGCGTAAACATTGTTGACAAGGCCGATTTCTTTCGCTTCCTCCGCAAATAGACGTCTCCCTGTGTACGCGAGTTCGCGCATCAGTCCATCTGGGATGAGGTTGGGTAAGCGCTGCAATGTACCCACGTCCGCGGATAACCCAATATTGATCTCCTGAATGCAAAAAAAGGCGTCCGATGTGCAGTAACGCATGTCACAGGTGGAAACCATGTCGACGCCGCCGCCGATGCATGCGCCTTGAATGGCGGCCAACACCGGCATTCGGGTCTTTTCGATGGTCGTGAACGCCTCCTGTAAACCCGCGAGGTTGCGACGGGCACGCTCGCCTCGTCGACCTGCGTCGAAGGATTGTTGGGGTGCGGGAGTAGTGAAAGCGGCCGTATCCATGCCCGAGGAGAAGTGTTTGCCTTGCGCCGAAATCACCAACGCGCGGACGGTGCCACTCGAATCCATTTCCATTACCGCTGCCGGAAACTCGTTCCAAAACGCGGGCGGCATTCGATTAAATTCGTCGGGTGCGGCGAGTTCGATGTGGCCAACGCCGTTGTTGATCGTGGTGTTCAATCGGGTGTAGTTCATAACATCCTTCCATGCAATATCGATCAGAGGCATACGGTCCTGTCGGTCAGCGACACCGTAGACCATAGCGCCGTAGAGCGATTTATTTTGTGTGGCGGGCGGGAATTGATTCAAACTCCCGTCTCCATGCTAGCCCGCTCCCGCCACAAACTATAGCAGGATGGTGTGATGGATTTGATCGGTTCGAGGATGTTGATTTGCCGAATACGACCAACTAGTAACGCCGTTTCGGTTCTCGTGCTAAGTTTGACAGCCGGGCAGGAGCATTGAGGAAGGACGAACGTGGCGTATAACAAACCCATCCCTCGTAAGGGTCAGCACAACCAGCCGTTTTGGGATGGCGCTAAGGAAGGCAAGCTGATGCTGCCGCGATGTACGTTGTGCGGGAAAGTGCACTGGTATCCGAGACTGATATGTCCATCGTGCCACTCCACGGATTTGGAATGGATCGAGGGCAGTGGTGAGGGCCGGTTACACACGTTTGCCGTTCAGCACCGTGCATTTGGTGGTTGGGCGGAAGAAGTTCCCTACGTGACCGCATATATCGATCTTAATGAAGGCGATCGAATGATGACGGTCCTTCGTGGCGTGGATCCGAATAAGCCTGAGGACATCAAGATAGGGGCAAAGGTCAAGGTCGAATTCGACCAAGCTGATGACGATACACACATCCCATTTTGGCGGGTGGTGGAGGAGTAACTATGGCAGCAATAAACTTATCGATGGGCGCAGCCATCGTTGGAGCGGCGGAATCGAACGAAATCGGTTATCCCGAGGAACGGGGTGAAAAGGTTACTTCGTTGCAACATCACATTCAGGCGATCAAGAACGTTTCTGAGTACACCGGTATACCGATATCGGATATCGAAGGCATTTTTTCTACTGGATGGTCGGTGGAGTTGGCAGAACATCTAGGCATCCGTCCCCATTACATCGATACAACCTCGGTTGGCGGCTGTTCATTTGAGATACACGTACACCATGCGCTAGCAGCCATTGCGTCAGGAATCATTGATGTTGCCGTCGTTAGTCATGGCGAAGCGGGTTGGTCGTATCGTGGTGCTGGGGGCGGTGGCGGTGGCCGTGGAGAGATGTCACCTGGCGCAGAAATGACCATGGCCTATGGAACCTTCGGTGCGCCATCGCAGTACGCGCACGCCATGGTTCGACACATGCATCAATATGGGTCAACGGTTGAGGACTTCGCTCACATCTCGGTCGTGACGCGAGAGTGGGCACAGAAGAATCCGCGCGCTCTGATGTTCACCGATGCTTCTCAAGCGGAGGTGAAATTAGGCGAGCGAACACCCAACCCGTTCGGCGGCCCGATTACGGTACAAGATGTCTTAGATGCTCGAATCATTGCGTGGCCATTGACATTATTTCACTGCTGTTTGGTGACAGATCATGGTGGCGCAGTCATCGTTGCGCGACCGGAGATTGCGCGGAGCCTCCGTACCAACCCCGTGTGGATCGCGGGCGCTGGTGAATCTATGGCACATCAGAATATGTTGGAGATGGATGACTTCACGGCGACCTCCGCGGCACGCTCGTCGGCGATCGCATACGAGATGGCGGGCCTTGGGCCTCAGGATATGGACATGGCGCTGATCTATGACTCGTTCACGGTCACCGCGGCAATCACCGCGGAGATGCTTGGTTTGGCGCCCAGGGGTCAAGGATGTCGTTTGTGGAAGGATGGAGATGCTGCGCCCGGCGGCCGGCTGCCGATCAACACCAACGGGGGTGGCTTGTCATTTAATCACTCGGGGATGTATGGGATGCAATTGCTGGTTGAGGCGTATCGACAGTTGTCGGGGACGGCTGAAGACGGCATCAACGGAATTGAAGGAAAACAAACGGATTCGCACACGTGCGTCGTTAATGGCACCGGCGGAACGCTGTCGACCACGGGGACGCTCGTACTGGTTTCCGATGATTGAGGAACGTTAGGTAAGCGATAGGGCGTGACCATCAACATATTGGATATATAGGAACGAGTTACGTGGCAACCTATCAAGCAATTCAAGCTTTGCCCGATGGGAAACCAGGCCCCTGGGGTGAACCTGTCGCCATCCGATACGATCGACGGGACGTCTTGCTCTATGCAGTGGGCATTGGGACGCAGGATCTTCGTTTCGTTTATGAAGGTCACCCCCAATTTGCCGTGTTCCCAACCTTTGCGATTCGTTGGGGGGGTAGCGGTGCACCCGTCGATACGACTCTAATTCCGTCGTCCCCTGGGCCTCTTAACATTGATGCAGAACGGTACCTTGAAATGCTCGCACCGCTCCCGATTTCGGGCGAAGTAACGGTTCGATCACGTCTCATTGGCGTGCACCCGCGTGGTAGGGGCAATGGTTTTTGTGAGTACGAAAGTTTGGTCACCGATGCGTCGGGGAACGACTGCGTGCGGATGGTTAACGGATCGTTTCGGCGTGGCGTCGAAAAACTCGGTGACATTGAGCCCTTTGAAGGCGCGGGCATGACGTTTTCGGAAAAACTCAGGACTCCTGATCGCCCGCCTGATTTTTCTTCCAATACCCTGATTTCCTCCAATCAGGCACACATCTATCGACTATCTGGCGATTACAATCCTCTCCATATCGATCCGGAGTCGGCAAGTTTTGGCGGGTTCGATGAGCCGATTCTGCATGGTCTGTGCACCTTCGGTCATTGCGCACACCTCCTACTTGAGGGCCTCTGTGGTGCCGACGCTTCTCGATTTCGCCGGATCAAGGTACGGTTTTCGGCGCCCGTTTTCCTCGGTGAGACCTTGCACATCGATGCGTGGGCGGATGGAGAGAGCCGGTTCCAATTCGAAGGACGTGTCGACGAGCGGACCGTCGTCTCTAACGCCTATTTCGAATTTGAATGACCCAACTGTAACGCCGGCGGCAGGGCCGACGGCGTGAAACGTCGCTGAGAACGGCGATCGCAACTCACGGGTCTAATACGACGTTCGACTACATTGTTGTTGGTGCAGGAACGGCAGGCTGCGTCCTGGCGAACCGACTGAGCCATGACCGGAATTGTAAGGTCCTGCTCCTTGAAGCGGGCGGAAAAGATAACTATTTCTGGATCGATATTCCCGTGGGCTACCTCTACACCATCGGGAATTCGCGCACGGATTGGTGTTATCAAACGGAAGCAGATGAAGGGCTTAACGGTCGACGTATCGGGTATGCGCGTGGAAAGGGGTTGGGCGGATGTTCTTCGATTAATGCCATGATTTATATGCGGGGACAACGCAGCGATTACGATCACTGGGCCAAATTAGGCAATCGTGGTTGGGGTTGGGATGACGTCCTGCCCGTTTTTAAGCGGTCGGAACGATACCAGCACGGCGAGGATGCCTGGCACGGTACTGGTGGCGAGTTGCGGGTCGAAGAACGAAGGGTGAACTGGGAAATACTAGACGCCTGGCGCGACGCCGCGGAGGCCTGCGGCATTCCGAAAATTGCCGAATTCAATCGTGGTGATAATTTTGGGAACGCGTATTTTCAAATGAACCAACGTCGGGGTGTGCGTTGGAGCGCTACCAAAGCGTTTTTACGGCCTGCGATGAACCGTTCGAATCTAACGGTGCTAACCGACGCCAACGTACGCCGCATCTTGTTTACCGAACATTTGGGCGAAGCACGGGCAACTGGCGTCGAAGTCGCCATTGAAAATCACCTCAAGACGTTTCTTGCGAGTCGGGAAATTTTGCTCGCTGCAGGATCCATTGGGTCGCCGCAATTGCTTCAATTGTCTGGAGTTGGAGCGGCGGAGCTTTTAAGGCCGTATGACGTTCCAATGGTTCATGACCTCCCCGGGGTGGGCGAGAACCTGCAGGATCATCTCCAGATCCGTAGCATTTTCAAGGTAAGTAATACGGTCACGCTTAACCGTCGAGCACGAACGTGGTTGGGCAAGGTAGGAATGGGGCTTGAGTATTTGGCGTTTCGATCCGGGCCGCTCACGATGCCACCGTCGCAATTAGGGGCATTTGCAAAAAGTGACCCGGGAAGGAAATCCGCCAATATCGAATGGCACGTGCAGCCTTTGTCGTTGGATCGATTTGGGGAACCGCTCCACCGTTTTGATGCAATCACACCTTCGGTTTGTAACCTCCAACCCACGAGTCGAGGTCACGTGCGGATCACGAGTCGCGACCCAGACCAATATCCAGCCATCACCCTCAACTACCTTTCGACCAGAGAAGATTGCCAGGTCGCTGTTCAGGGGATGCGATTTACACGAAGGATCATGGCGGACAAAGCGCTGGCTCGATTTCAACCGATGGAATGGCTACCCGGATCGCAAATTACATCGGATGACGAGATGTTGGATGCCGCTCGGGACTTAGGCACCACTATTTTCCACCCGGTGGGGACGTGCGCGATGGGCAACGACGAACTCGCTGTGGTAGACGATCGATTAAGGGTCCGGGGGATCCGCGGCTTGCGGGTCATTGACGCATCGGTGATGCCAACTATTACGTCGGGTAACACCAACGCACCCACGGTGATGATTGCCGAGCAAGGTGCCCGTTTTGTTGCCGAGACCCGACAACGCGAGGCAAATTAGACGCGTAGGGCAGAGGTCTTGTATACGTAGGATCGATTCCAGACCCATGCCAACAAGCCGACCACGACGTTGGTCACGGCGGTGGCAATGAAGATTCCGTGGTAACCCCAGAGACGATTCGCCAGGATAGCCAACGGTACATACAAAATGAGGGTCCTTAGTAAGGAAATCACGAAAGGTGGAAATGGTTTACCGAGTGCGTTGAAACAAGAACTGGCGACCGACATCATTCCCATGAATCCAATGCTGAGTGGAATCACCAGAAAGAAAGAACGGGCGACGTCTAAGACGATAGGGTTGTCGTCAATCATGGCTACCAGCGTTGTTCCAACTAGCATCATCACGGCGAACGTCAAGACACCCCAGGCAAGACAAAAACTGTGGCATAGCGTTAACGCTTTCTTGACTCGATCGTAATACCGGGCGCCCCAATTTTGCCCGATAAAGGGCTCCGACGAGGAATAAACCGACCAGAGGATCATGTGCGCCATGGTTTCAACCCTTGAGGCAACGTTAAAACCGGCGACCACTTCATGCCCGTGAGACGAGAGCAGCCGCGTGATGATCGCCATAGATAAGGGTTGAACCAGCCCGCTCGCGATCGCGGGGCCGCCGACGTAGAGAATGGCTTTCCAGGAATTGATGAGACCGACGAAGGACCATTGGACCATTCGAGCCCTAACTAAAAGAAGCGCGAAAAGAAAAACACTCATGAATCTCGAGACGACGTATGCCCAAGCAGCGCCCGCAATACCGAGGCCGAGGCCGAAACCCCCGAACGAATCAAAGATGAAAAATGGGCAAAGGATAATTTGGATAATCGAGCCGGCGGTCATGATGATCCCAGGACTTGCAGCGCTGCCGGTAGCCCTTAAAAGTGTTGACCCAACAATAGAAACTAGAAAAAACGGCATCCCAAGCATGTAGACCTGGAGGTACTCGATGGTCATGGTGCGTACCGTGTCTTGCGCACCGAGCAACGCGGTGATGGAGGGAGCAGCGAAGTAGCCCGCGAGACCAAGAATGATTCCCACGAGCACGGCAAGTAATTCGGCGTGCGAAACCAGGCGTCGGACGTTGCCGCGATTGCCGCTGCCTGCGGCTCGTGCAATAACCGATGACGCGCCGGTACCGATTCCCATCGCAAACGCGAATAGCGTGATCGTGACCGGAAAAGCGAACCCCATGGCGGCGAGCGCTTCCGTGCCTAAGAATCCTAGGTAAACGGCTTCGCCGAGTTGAGCGATGTTCATGGTGATGGATCCCATCGCCATGAACGCACCGAGGCGTGTCAAATGACCGACGACGCTCCCTTGAGTAAAACTACCGAGGTCTTGGCGATCCGTCGTCTCGATTCGGGGCTTGCTAGCGGTAACTCCTTTCGCGTTCTCTGTCGATTCGATCAGACAACCCCTTCAACATGGCTGGAGTGCACGACGATGGCGTGTCCCCCAGGTTCTTGGAGGGTGAAGGAACGATGGAAACGGGCATCAGTGATCGGACTCGGTCCAAGCCCGAGCTCTGTGAACGTAGTATGACTAGCGTCGACGTCGTCAACCATGAGGTCAAACGTTGCGTTGAGATCGTCATCAGGGGCACCTTTTGACAAAATGAGGTGCGTTCCGCCGCGTAGTTCGAGAATGGCGATATCAGATCCAGGTGACACGTCGCGCATCCCGGCCGAAACAAAAAAGGCTTTGCTTTCGGCTGGATTGGGTACCTTCATGCTGAGATGTCCGACCCAAACCGCGGGTCTTGTATCTTCGGATTTTCGCGTCCATCGTGACCGACTCGCCGTTTCCTCGACTGTTTGACCGGCTTTCGACCAACCAGTAAATCCTTCTTCAAGGTGGGCTACGTCTTGATAACCCATATCCATTAAAGCCTTCGTAGCAAAAGCCGATCGGCCACCGCCCGCGCAGAACACAATGGTGCGTTGTTCCTCGCTAAAGTAATTACGGAAGTAAGGACTGGCAGGGTCCGCCCAAAATTCAAGCATGCCTCGGGGGGCGTGGATTGCGCCGGGAATCGTTCCCAAATCGATCTGCTCTTGAATTTCGCGAATGTCGAGCAGGAGTGGTGGTTTCGGCGCGGCAAGTTCTTCTACGAGCGCTTCAATGCTCAGGTTTTCGATGGTTTGCTTAAGTTCATCGACCGATTCAAAAATGGGCTTGATGGCCATCGTCGTCTCCCGTGGATCCGTAACCAGTGTAACCCGATAGACGACGGCTTGAATTGCGGGAGATTGACCGTGAAGATCTTTGTTCCTGACAATAATAGGTGTAGCGGTGTGACGGAAACTTTTGCAGAAATCGAGGGCTTGCCGAACTTTAGTTGTATCGATCCTGACGAGATCGAGGACGCGATCAAGAAATTGTTAGCGTTCAATCGGGAAGAGGTCGCAGGAATCGTTGGGCGTGCAGGTGACGACCCCACCTGGGACTCGCTGGTTGCGCCGCTGGAGGAGATTGACGATCGCTTAACGAAATCGTGGGTGCCAATTTCGCACTTAAACGCGGTTGTCAATACCGATGCGCTGCGTGCAGCTCACGACGGATGTTTAGTGGCCTTGACTCAGTATTCGACTGAACTCGGACAGTCGCAGCCCCTTTACGATGCGTACAAAAACTTGCGGTCGAGCAAAACGTACGACGACGAACTGTCCTCGGCACAGAAAAAAGTTGTGGATAACGCACTGATTGATTTTGAGTTATCGGGAGTTGGTCTAGATGAACAAACCAAGAAACGATTTGCCGATATCAGCGAGAGACTCGCGGTTCTCGCGAGCCAATTCCAGAACAACGTGCTTGATGCATCGGATGCGTGGACTCGACATTTCGACGGCCCTGATTTATTGGGCGGGTTGCCCGATGTTAATTTGGCGATTGCCGCCGAGGCGGCCCGAACCCGTGACCTTGACGGTTACGTGGTGACGCTGGAAATGCCTTCTTACGCGGCCGTTATGGATCACGCGGAAGATCGGGAGTTGCGGCGGGAAGTACATGAGGCGTACGTGACTCGGTCATCGGACAGAGGGCCTCATGCGAACACCTTTGATAACACCGAGATCATGACCGAAACACTGTCGCTACGTCATGAGAAGGCACGGCTTCTAGGATACGGCAACTACGCGGAGTTGTCGGTTGTGAAGAAAATGACGGACGGTCCTGCCGAGATTGAAGCGTTTCTCGAGAATCTTCTCGAAAGATCGCTTCCGACGGCACGCGAAGATCTCGAGGAACTTTCAGCCTTTGCGATCGAAAAGTATGGAATCGATGAGGTCCGTCCGTGGGATACTCGATTTTTGTCGGAACAACTACGACAAGAGAAATATGCGATTTCGGAGGAGGAATTGCGTCCTTATTTCCCCTTGGAGAAAGTTCTCACCGGGATGTTTGAGGTAGTTGAGCGGTTGTACGGGATCCGAGTGCAACGGGCGATCGCACCTGATCACTGGCACGACGATGTATTGTTTTTCGAAATTTTTCGCGATCAGGATCGTATCGCCAGGTTTTACGTCGATGCATTTGCCCGCCCGCACAAACAGGGTGGCGCTTGGATGAATGATTGTCGAGTTCGACGCGAGTCGGGTAATTTCTTGCAGTTACCTGCAGCGTTTCTCACCTGCAACTTTACGCCGCCAGTTGGCGACGTTCCCGCACTCTTGACCCACTCGGAAGTGGTGACCCTTTTCCATGAATTCGGACATGGGCTCCATCACATGCTCACACGACAAACTTGTGCTGCCGTTTCAGGTATCAATGGCGTGTCATGGGATGCGGTTGAATTGCCGAGTCAATTTATGGAGAACTGGTGCTGGCAAGCCGAATCGATCGATCTCATATCGGGTCATTGGCAGACGCACGATCCATTGCCTGAAGCGCTGCTTAAACGGTTACTCGAAGCGCGTAATTTTCAGTCAGGTTTGGCGATGGTGAGACAACTCGAGTTCGGGCTCTTGGATATGGCGTTGCATACGAGCCAGGAAACGCTCGACCCCGTCGAGGCCATGCTCGACGTGCGCAAGCGGACCGGCTTGGTGCGCTCGCCGGAATACGATCGTTTTCTTTGGGCATTTGGCCATATTTTTTCCGGAGGGTACGCCGCTGGTTATTACAGTTATCTATGGTCCGAGGTTCTCTCCGCCGACGCGTTCGCTGCATTTGAAGAAATAGGCGTATTTGACCGTCGTACCGGGCAACGATTTCTTCAAGAAATTCTTGAAACAGGCGGATCGAAGGATGCGATCGATAGTTATAAGGCGTTTCGGGGAAGGCAGCCGGATCCGTCCGCCTTAATGCGGCACAAAGGACTCGTTACCACCTAAACGGGACCACTGGTTTATACGGATTGGTTAAGAAATCCTTCGATACGCTCGACGGCCTCGGCGATGTTCTCGATAGAACTCGCGTATGAGAAGCGAATGAATCCTTCTCCTAAAGCACCGAAACTGGTTCCAGCGACGGTGGCGACTCCGATCTCTTCCAACAGTCGATTCTGTAACGTTTTCGCGTCCATTCCGGTGTCTTCGATGTTAGGAAACGCGTAAAACGCACCCCTCGGCATTCGACAGCGGAATCCCGGGAGTTCATTCAGGCGCTCGACGATGATCTTACGCCGTTGGTCAAACGCCGCGACCATGTCGGTCACACTATGTTGCGGCCCTTCGAGTGCCGCGAGACCCGCGTATTGGGCACTCGCGTTGACGCACGAGTGACAGTTCACTGCGAGTCGAGTTGCTTGTTCAATGAGGGATTCTGGCCAAACTGAATAACCCATTCGCCATCCGGTCATGGCATAGGTTTTACTCCATCCGTCGAGAAGGATGAGCCGATTTCGAATTTCTGGGTAATGTAGCAGCGAGACATGGTCGTGACCGTCGTAACACATGCGTGAGTAAATCTCGTCGCTGAGGACCGCGACTTCTGGGTAATCGGCGAGACCGGCAACGAGTTTGTCGATTTCTTCTTTGGGGACTACGCTGCCCGTTGGGTTGGCGGGGGAGTTAAGGATCACCAGCCGTGTTCGGGGCGTAACTTGGCTCAGGACGTTGTCGGCGCTGAAGGAGAAGCCACGATCTTCGAGCAACGGGATCGGGATCGCTTGAGCTCCGGAAAATTCGATGACCGATTCGTAGATGGGGAAACCGGGATTTGGGTAGAGTATTTCCGCGCCGGCTTCACCGAACATGAGAATCGCAAAAAACATCGTAACCTTCCCTCCTGGCACCACGAGGACCTGCTTCGGGTCTACTTCGATCCCTCGGTTTTTGACGATGTCGGCTGCTACTGCTTCGCGAAGCTCGGGAATCCCAGGTGCGGGTGTATAGCCGTGATGCCCGTCGCGGAGCGCCTTGATGGCTGCATCGACGATGTGGTCCGGGGTCTTGAAATCCGGTTGTCCGATGCCGAGGTTGATGATGTTGCGCCCGGAGGCCTTGAGTGCCTCGGCTCGGGCGAGCACCTCGAAGGAGGTCTCGGTACCTAATCGGTTCATCTTTTCTGAAAGGCGCATCGTGCTCCCTGTGTGCTGCTCACGTCGTGATCCATTCCGGATCGTGGAAATCATAACGAAATCCGTCGTCCTAATTGTTAAGCATATTGGGTGGTTGAGCACGCGCGGCGATCCACGGATGATGGGTGGGGTGGGTAACGGCGGAGACATCGTGAATATTGATTTGGAGAAACATCCGGCGACGGGATCACGCGGCGTCATCGTTACGAATCATCCCCTTGGATCGGCAGCCGGTGCGGAGATGCTGGCTGGGGGAGGTAATGCGATTGATGCGGCGATTGCCGCGTTATTCGCGCTCACCGTGGTGGAGCCGATGATGGTAGGCATATTCGGGGCCGGGATGGCCAACGTCCGCCGGGAGGATGGGAGTCATTGGTTCATAAATAATTATGCGATAGCACCCGCGGCAGCGACGCCGGACATGTACCGAACCGTAGCCGATACGTGGCCTGACTATCAGAAAACGGTGGATGACGAAAACGATATTGGACCGCTTGCGGTGGGCGTGCCTGGGTCTTTAGCAGGATGGTGCAAGACCCTTGACCAGTGCGGTCGGCTCTCACTCGAGGACGTATTGCAACCAGCGATACGATTTGCAACGCAGGGTTTTCGGGCGACCGCGTATTTGAGCGGTATCGTGAGCGCGGTCGCGTCGTCGATGTCGAGGTTTCCAGAGACGTCGAAAATATACGTTCCGGGCGGAAAGCCGATTAGGAAAGGCGACTTGGTGGTCCAGGCGGAGTATGCGGAGACGTTAAAGAGTATTGCGAAGTTCGGTCCGAATTTTCTATACCAAGGCGAACTTGGGGTTTCTGCGGTCGATTATCTCCAACGGATCGGTGGGATCATGACCATCGCCGATCTACAAAATTATCAAACCGTCGAGGATGCGGTGGTTTCAGGTAGCTACCGTGGGTACAAAGTTATAGGACCACCACCACCTTCCGCGGGTGGGATTCAAGTGATCGAGATGCTCAACGTGCTCGAAGGGTTCGATTTGGGTTCGATGGAATTCGGATCAGCGGATTCCATCCACGTGATTGCCGAAACGCTCAAGCTTGGGTTTGAAGATCGCAAGCAATATACGGGCGATCCAGCCTTTGTTGACGTACCGGTTGCCATGCTGACGTCAACAGAGTACGCCGACAAACGCCGACGAGAGATCGACATGCGTCAAGCGCGAATTGTGCCGGACGCGGCGGGCAGCGAGTCGCCACACACCACCCATGTGACGGCGGCAGACGCCGATGGCAACGTGATCGCAACCACACAGACAATTCATGCTCCGTTCGGATCGAAACTGACTGTTCCGGGAACAGGTATGTTGCTCAACAACACCATGAATATTTTTGATCCACATCCAGGGTTTGCAAATTCGATTGCGCCGGGAAAACGAATGACCAGTAGCATGTCGCCGCTGATCGTTATGCGCGGTGGCCAACCTTGGTTTGCGCTGGGCTTACCCGGAGCCACGCGGATCTTTCCGTCGGCGTTGCAGGCCGTGATCAACATGATTGATCACGGTATGGATCCCCAGACGGCGGTCGAAGCCCCGAGGATTTGGACGCAAGGTCAAGATCTCGAGGTGGAACAGGGTTTCAATCAAAGCACGTTGGGTGATATCGGGCGGCGTGGCCACAAATTGAAAGAAGTCCGTGTAATTGGAGGCGGGATGGGGATGATCGTTTTTGACGGGAATGCGATGACCGGAGCTTCCTGCTGGCGTGCAGATGGAACCCCGATCGCTGTATCGGGCGGTATGGCACGACTGGGGAGTCGATTTGATGTCCGCTAACGGATGATCCACATGAAGTTGGCGCTACCACCTGAGGCGACTTCCATATAGGATGCGCCACCTAAAATTTGGTGGGCATTGACGTCATGAGCGGACCTGACTTCGCAACGACACCATTAATTCCCGTGATCGCCCAAGAGGCTGGTAGCGGCGTTGTGCTTATGTTGGCCTATATGAACGAGGATGCGTATGTCGAGACGCTGAAAACGGGGAGGGTTTGTTACTTCAGCCGAAGCAGAAACAGGTTGTGGCGAAAAGGCGAGGAAAGTGGTCATGTTCAGGAGCTAAGACAGATTTTTTACGACTGCGATGCCGACACGATTTTAATAAAGGTCGATCAAATTGGTGGAGCAGCGTGCCACGAGGGATACGAGAGTTGTTTTTTTCGTGAGATCAATCCCGAGACTGGGGATGCTACGGTAATTGCTGATCGAGTTTTTGATCCTGAAGAGGTCTATGGGTGAGCATGGCGAACGTACTTAAACTAGGAGTTCCTTCGGGCAGTTTGCAAGAACCGACAGCGGAACTGTTTCGGCGTGCTGGGTACGAGATTACGTTTTCCAGCCGATCGTACTACCCGACTATTAATGATCCAGAAATCGACTGCTTGCTCGTGCGCGCGCAGGAGATGGCCCGTTACGTCGAACAAGGTGTCTTGGATGCTGGGATTACTGGACACGATTGGGTGGTCGAGACAGATTCCGATGTCGAAGAAGTGTGCGAGCTCGTTTATTCGAAAGTGAGTCGTCAACCAACACGGTGGGTGCTCTGTGTACCGGAAGACTCGGCGGTCACGGCCGTCGCCGATCTGCAGGGAAAACGGATCGCGACAGAGGTGGTGAATCTCACCCGCGCGTATCTAGCAGATCATGGGGTAACCGCTGATATCGAATTTTCATGGGGAGCCACCGAAGTAAAACCCCCGCGACTCGCGGACGCGATAGTCGAAGTCACTGAAACAGGAAGCTCTCTTCGTGCGAACAATCTACGTATCGTGGATGAAGTTCTTACCAGCACGCCGCGTTTGATCATGAACCGTACCGCCGCGGCTGACGCGTGGAAACGCGAAAAGGTGGCCAATCTCGAACTCATGCTGAAAGCGTGTCTGGCGGCGGAAGGAAAGGTTGGTTTGATGATGAATGTTCGGCGGGCAGATCTCGAGGCGGTCGTAGGTGTGCTCCCGGCGCTTCAAACACCCACGGTTTCGGCGCTTGCCGATGAGGAATGGGTGGACGTGAATTCGATTGTTGAGGAAGCCGTTGTTCGATTGATTGTGCCTAAGCTGAAGACAGCCGGTGCACGGGGCATTGTCGAGTACGCGATCAACAAGATTATTGACTGAGAGCGAGCGCCTTTGATCCTGTTATTGCGGAATTTCCCCTTCCACTTGTAAGCGGTGAATGCAGCGGGGTTCATCGTCATGGTCATGGACCGCGAAATGCATGACGCTGCGGTTATCCCACATAATGAGATCGTTCTTTGACCAAACGTGCCGAGCTTGGAATTCGGGACGGCACGAGTGATCAAAGAGGAAATCGAGTAGCGCCTGACTTTCATCGGGATTCCATCCGCAAAACTGACGCGTAAACGCTCGGCAGACGTACAAGGACCGATTTCCGGTCTGATCGTGCGTTCGCACTACCGGGTGTTGTGCTTCTGGTGCGTTCTCGATGGTTTCTTTATATGTACGTGCGAGTCCCACTGCAGAATGGATTGCCGTGAGCGTGTCGATGGTCTTTCGGACGCCGTCTGACAAGCTTTGGTACGCCAATTCCTGGTTGGCAAAGGCCGTATCCCCACCGATTTTGGGTGTTTCAAGTGCGTACAGCATGGTGAGTTTGGGCGGTGCCTCGTTGTAGGTCATGTCGGAATGCCAATGTTGATTGATGTCTCTTTTTTTTCCGACATTGATCAGTTCAATGATTTCCGGGTATTCATCGAGCCCGGCGTACGGATGCCGTACCAACTTTCCCCATCGGCGCGCGAATTCCATGTGATCTTGAGGTGTAAGCTGCTGTTCTGGAAATACAAGAACTTTGTGTTGGCAGAACAACTGATCGATCGCAAGCCATGTTTCGTCGTCCATGCTTCGTACGTCGAGCCCATCAACGGTAGCGCCTAAAGGCGCTGCGATCCGTTGGAGTGAGATGTCAGAAATACTCATTACGAGCTACACGAAAGCATCGAACAGCCTACACGGTGGCGCGCCCACTCGGGGCGTTTGGCCGCGTATTCGTCTCGGTGGGGTTGTTCGGTATATGGGTTGCGCAACACATCGAGTAGCTCGTTGACTGCCGAGAAGTCGCCTTTTCCGGCTGCGTCGATTGCTAATTGCGCCCTGTAATTTCGGAGTACGTAGAGCGGATTGACTTGATTCATGCGATCGCGCCGTTGTTGGTCTGAGACGTCGTCTGTGGATACGCGTTGCAGATAATCGCCGAGCCATCGGGAAATTTCGTTGGTGACGGGGTCCGTCAACTCGGACTCAGTGTAAAAAGCGTCGTGTAGGCAGTTAAAACGCGCGGTTGGCGTCATCTCCTCGGTCGCTTCCGCCAGGCCCCGGTAAAAGAGCGTCATGTCCGTCTCGGCTAGGGAGAGGACGTTTTCCAACCCATCCAATAATTCCTTATCTCGCGGTCTAAACTCTAGCAATCCCAATTTGTTCGCCATCATCTGCTGGGACTCTGACTCATAAAGCGAGGCAAATTCGGACAACGCGTTTTCGAGCGGTTTGGCTTCTCCGATGAGAGGGTAAATGGCGTTGGCGAACTGCAATAAATTCCATTGCGCGATGGCTGGCTGTTGTCCAAAGCGGTAACGACGTCCCGCTGCGTCGGTGGTGTTAGGTGTCCAATTGGGGTCGTAATTTTCAAGCCATCCGTAGGGACCGTAGTCGATCGTTAACCCCAAGATCGACATGTTGTCCGTATTCATTACCCCGTGTACGAAACCGACCCGCATCCACTGCACGACCATTGTTGCCGTCAATTGGACAACGGTTCGAAACCAATCGATGTAAGTGCTTGGTTTGCCGGGTGGGCCGGACTCGGGGAAATGGGTCTTAATGGTGTAGTCAGCTAAATCTCGTAGCAGTTCGGATTCTCGCCGCGAGGCCAACAGTTCGAAATTGCCGAACCGTAAAAAGGTGGGCGCGACTCGGCACACGATCGCGCCCGGCTCCGCTTTAGGATGCCCGTCGTAAAGGATGTCGCGGACGACTTCTTCCC
The DNA here is from genome assembly GCA_002313255.1 of Gammaproteobacteria bacterium UBA1119. Lineage (GTDB taxonomy): Bacteria > Pseudomonadota > Gammaproteobacteria > Pseudomonadales > Azotimanducaceae > UBA11889. The sequence goes on from DCBA01000003.1 coordinate 64,217, forward strand.
CGGTTAACGTCAGAGACAATGCACGAGTTGTCGGAACCCCCAAATGATGCATGGCCTCGCTGCACAAGAATTCTCGGACAGACGAACGAAGCACGGCGAGACCGTCAGCGGTTCTAGAGTAAGGAGTCGGTCCCGCACCCTTCAATTGCATGGCATACCGTGCGCGGTCGCTGGTCACGACATCACCAAGGTTGATGGCACGCCCGTCGCCAAGTTGACCGGCCCAATTCCCGAATTGGTGCCCCCCGTAACACATTGAGAATGGGTCCATCCCAGGGAGGAGTTTGTTCCCGGCTAACACTTGGAGAAAAGTGTCCGAAGTGCAGTCGGTCGCTTCGATACCGAGGAGGTTGGCGGTTTCCGGGGAAAACGCGACCATTGTTGGACTACGGACGGGCGTTGGTCGGACTCGGGAATAACATGCGCCACGAACCTCACGGACGAAGTTGTCCGGCTCCGAGTCGCCTGGTAATTCTTCGAGAAAACGGTTGTCGAATTGGAGTTGCGTCTGCATCAGTCGACGATGGCCGAATACACCAAGTTCTTGAGCTGACCCCGAAAATTAAAGGTATTCGACGGCATGAGCTGGGTCATAAAAATCACGACCAAATCCTCATGGGGATCAACCCAAAAAATGGTGGATGCTGCTCCGCCCCAAAAATAGTCTCCTGCGCCAAATTGGCCGGCATCCACCGAGTCCAGGGTCGTGGCGAAACCGAGTCCAAACCCAATGCCGTCGTACGCCGTCTCCGAGAATGCGCCCAAGGCGAGACTCGATAAATCGCCACCTTCTGGCAAATGATTCGTACGCATGAGGTCAATGGTTCGCGGTCCCAATATTCGGGTCCCATCGAGTTCGCCGCCGCGACGAAGCATTTCACAAAAACGCCAGTAATCGTAGGAAGTACCAACCAAACCACCCCCGCCAGAAAAAAATGTCTTCGGCTGGAGGTAGGCGCTCGACATCGGGTCGTCGATCAATGCGAGAGATTTGTCAGCGCGCCGGGCATAGTTTGCCGCGAATCGGGTTGTATCTTCAGCAGGGACGGTGAAGCCTGTATCCGTCATGCCTAGCGGATCAAATATTTCGGTTTGCAAATATTGATCGAAGGACGTGCCGGAAATCGCCTGGACAAGATAACCGCAAACGTCGGTGGAATAGGAATAAAGCCAAGCTTCACCAGGTGAATAACGTAACGGGACTCGGCCAAGCTTGTGGATGAAGCTCTCGAGCGTTTCACCCTCTTCGTTGCGCATACCGACTGCGGCATAGGCCTTTTCGATGGGGTGTTGTCCGCCACCGTAGGTGAGCCCACCCGAGTGGCTCAGTAGATCGCGAAATGTCATAGGTCGACTCGCAGGCCGGGTTTCAAAGGGCGCCTCGTTTCCAGATACCCAGACGGACAAATCCTTCCATTCGGGGATGACCCGGTGCACGGGATCGTTGAGTTGAAAATAGCCCTTTTCATAAAGCTGCATGAGCGCAACCGAGGTGATCGGTTTACTCATTGAGTAGATACGGAAAATTGTGTCATCGGCGACTGGAATCTGGCGCTCTCGGTCTGCGTCCCCGAGAGATTGGAAGTACGCTGGATGGCCATGCCGCGCGACCAGGACCTGACAACCGGCGAGTTTTCCTGATGCTATGTAATTGCGGTCAAGATGATGGCTAATCTGCGCTAAGCGATCACCGTCAAACCCTGCGGCGTCCGGTTGAATATCCATTGTGTCCTCAGATAGGTCGAGCTAATTCGTGGCTCAGTCGCTCGCTAGAATAACCAATCACACGAATTATTGGACATCCGTGACGTCGTCGAGAACGAACCGACATTGACGGTTGTTGCCAATGTGCCGGGTAAGGGCTCGACTCGGTCGCCATGTCTGGCAGTTAATGGTTTGCAATGATGCGAAGGCAAAGTATCTTTTTGCGGGCGGGAAAATTTGATGGCTAGAACTCTTGGAGATGTGCGATGACAACAATCAACTCAGTGTTGGGACCCATTTCGTCCGATGATCTCGGTTTCACCCTTATGCACGAACATGTCATGGTGAGCGCTCCCGCGATGTTTCGTACGTATCCCGATTTGTTTGGGCCCGAAGATCGGGAAGCCCGTGCAATCGACACATTCAAAAAGGTAAAAGCTGAGGGCATCGATACCATTGTCGACGCCACGACATACGACCTAGGGCGGGACCCGGAACTTTTGTGTGCAGTTGCTGAAGGATCAGGGGTCAACATCATTAATGTTACGGGCTGGTGGTTGGATGTCCCGAGGTTTCTCCGCGGTGTGTCGCCGAATCAAATGGCACGAGAATTTATCAAAGACATCAACGAGGGGTTTCGTGGGACCGGAATTAAGGCTGGAATTTTGAAGTGTGCCGCGGACTTCGAGGGGGTTACCGTGGACCTCGAATTGATGGCACGGGCTGCGGCTCGCGCGCAGATTGAAACCGGGATACCGTTGATGGTCCATTCGTACCCGACGGGTCAGGTGGCGAGACGTCAGATTGAGATTTTTCGTGAGGAGGGCGTCGACCTCACACGGGTAAAAATCGATCATTCAAACGATACGACGGACATCGAATACTTAAAGTGGATCCTCGATCAAGGTTGCTACTTAGGGTTGGATCGATATCCCGGACGCCTTGTGAGTCCCGAGGCGCGTACCGCCACCATGAAGACGCTGATCGATCAAGGTTACGGCGACAAGCTTTGCCCCTCGCACGACTGTATTTGTCTACATATTCACAAAGAACGTCCTGATGGCACCATCCCCGAGGAGCATGACTTCTTTAGGAGTAACGTCGATCAGTATCTATACATCCACCGCCACGTCATTCCTGATCTCGTTGAGATGGGGGTCAGCGAAGAGACTGTACGCAGTCTGTTCGTTGATAACCCCCGGCGTTTTTTTGTAGGCGCGTAGAACCCGTTCGCGGAAACTTATCGTATCAAGCCGCCAACAAGCTTCTAAGACATTCGTTGGTTCGAGTAAACGAAGCACGACCGTCGTCACCGGCGGGGTAAACGCTTGCAATAACTTCCGTCGCTCCTGAATCAAAAAATTCTTGTAATCGCGCTTCGACTTCGGATTCGTTTCCAACCACGGCGATTTCGCCGGCCTGGTCGATCCCTTCAGCGTCGAGTTGGCGTCGATAGTTGGGCAAGTGTCCGTAGCCTTGGAAGATCTGCACGGACCGTGCGATTGCTTGTTCGTGGTCGTCGTGTACACACACCGGTACTCCGACAATGACGCGCGGCGCGGGCCGACCGGCATCTGCCGCCGCCTTGTTGATTGTCGGGACCGTGTGATCGCGGATCGTTTTGTTTCCAACCATCCAGGTGACGGTGCCGTCGGCGACTTCGCCCGCCGCTTTAAGCATGAGAGGGGCGAGAGCTGACATCACCACAGGAAACGGGGATGCTTCCGGACACGCGAACCCGGTCGTCATCTTGTACATTTCACCGTCGAATTCGACGCGACCCTCGTCGCCTAACGCTTTAAGAATCGTCACGTACTCGCGCATGTGTCGTGCCGGACGAGAATATTCGAGACCGAGCGCCTCAATGCCGGGCGCGTGTGAAGGACCCACACCGAGTATCAAGCGACCGCCTGTCAAGGCGTTTGTGGTGGCAGCTTGTTGGGCCAACGCGTTCGGATGCCGCGGGTAGGAAGGCACGACCGCGGTCCCAAGTTCGATGGTGTTTGTTTGAGGTCCCGCCAGCGCGATCATCGTTAAGGCATCGAAGGTACCGACTTGCGGGCACCAGTAACTCGAAAACCCTTGACTCTCCATCTGAACGATCTCGTCGACGAGGCTTGAAAGAGGTTGACCTCGCCTAACGTTTCCACCGTAAATTCCTAATTTCATTAATAAAAATCTCCTTTATGGATGTTCTTTATGTATTGGTCTCGTGATCGAATCTGTGTCTACTGGCCTATGCACAAGGATGAGTCATCGGATCCCAGCAAGACCGTCGCTAATCCCCTGGCTTGCCCAGCCACCCCACGGGAGGGTGAAAAATCTGAATCCTTTAGCGATCAGTTCACTTGGCTCAATACCGGGAGGGACAAAATACATGCCGGGGGCAACACCGACTTTCTTGCAAGCCGATGCGATCTTATCCAACGCGGCTAGATACTTCGGGTTGGGATAGTCCAGTGCGACGTCAAGGTTTATCGAGAGATCCGAGGGGCCGACCAGGAGTACATCAATCCCAGGAACACTCAGAATCTCGTCGATGCTTTCCAGGGCCTCCGCAGTCTCGATCATGGGGATAATCAACAGTTGTTCATTCACAATATCCATGTACTCGCGGTAACTTGTGAATTCGCCCCATTCCCCCCGTGGGCCGGCCGAACTACGCACGCCTGCAAAGGGATACTTACACCAAGCGACCATGTTTTCGGCCTCTTCCTTGGTATTGACCATGGGGACGATGATTCCTTTAGCGCCTTGGTCTAAGGCGTAGCAGATTTGATCCTGCCTGTTTTCACCGACCCTGATAATGGGAATTGCTGTCCTGCCGCGCATCGCAGCCAACTGAGGTTGTAACGCCTTGATCTCCACCGGCGAGTGTTGGGTATCGAAAAGGAGAAAATCGAAACCTGAATTCGCTAAGAAACGCACATCGCTGGTTATCGAACCGTCCGTGCCGATGGCGGTCGCGCCGGACTTCAGCAAATCTTTGACAACATTCATGGTTTCGAGCCTTCCTAGAACAGACGGTTAAAGATAAGTGCGCTCATCGCTAAGTGCCAGTGAAAACGACGGCAGTCTCAAGAAAATTGATCTAAAAGGAAGGACTGAATTTCGCCGCATTGGAAGCGCGGGCCCCGAAAAAAGGAAAAATCGATGGCGAAAAATGGGAGTATCTAGGTCGGATGAATAACCTATTGCAGTTGTTAACGAAGCGTACCCGCGGTGGCGAAGCCATTGCCGCACCGAATCGCGACCCTCAAACGTATGCTCTTCTGTCAGAACAGATTTTACGGGCTGGTGGTGAACTACGTTCGATTGCGATTGAGCCCAATTCGCGGGTGGCGATGGTTTTGCCTAACGGACCGCTGATGGCGTCAGCGTTCGTGAGTTTGGCCCCATGGTGTACGACGGCGCCGTTAAACCCTGCGTATAAATCCGATGAGTTCGAATTTTATCTTCAAGATCTGGAGGCGTCGGCCCTGATGGTCGAGACCGGTTCGGAATCCGGCGCGATCGAGGTCGCGCACCGTCTTGGGATTCGCGTCATCGAAATTGAAGAAGGAGAGGAGGCGGGTTCCTTTTCCGTCGGTGAGGCGAGGGATGAAGTTCCCGCTCGCGAAGAGGATGCAATCGCGCTTATTTTGCACACATCGGGGACGACGTCGCGGCCAAAAATGGTGCCGCTTTCGTTGGGTAATCTTGCAGCGTCAGCATCCAATATCGCGGCCACGCTGCAGTTGTCCGGAGCCGATCGCTGCCTAAACGTGATGCCGCTTTTTCACATACATGGGTTGATGGCGCCGGTATTGGCGTCTCTGATCTCGGGCGCGAGCGTTTACTGTACGCCGGGCTTCGATGCGTTACGTTTTTTCGCTTGGTTGGACGATGCCCGGCCGAGTTGGTATAGCGCAGTGCCGACGATGCATCAGGGCATCTTGTCGAGAGCGCCCCGTAATCCAGAGGTTATTGAGCGGTCTTCGTTACGGTTTGTCCGTTCGTCGTCGGCCTCATTGCCGCCGCAGGTCATGGCGGCACTCGAGGTTGCGTTTTCTGCTCCTGTTGTTGAAGCGTATGCCATGACCGAGGCTGCACACCAAATGTGCTCGAATCCGCTGCCACCTGATACCCGGAAGCCTGGTTGTGTGGGACCAGCGGCCGGCCCAGAAGTTGCGATCATGAACGAGGATGGCGTTGCGCTTGCGACGGATGACGTTGGTGAAATTGTGATTCGAGGCAAGAACGTGACTTCGGGCTACATCAACAATCCGGAGGCGAATGCAGGCGCTTTTCATGAAGGTGGTTGGTTCCGCACCGGCGATCAGGGGCTGCTAGATGCCGATGGTTACGTCAGAGTCACCGGTCGACTCAAGGAGATCATCAACCGAGGTGGTGAGAAAATCGCGCCGCTCGAAGTCGATGAAGTCATTCTTGATCATGATGCGGTGACTCAAGTCTGCACTTTTGCGATTCCACACAACAAGCTAGGCGAGGAGGTAGGTGCTGCCGTTGTTCTGAAGGAGGGTAGCGAGGTTACCGAAAACGAGCTTCGAACGTTTATTGCACAAAGGCTTGCCGATTTTAAAGTGCCTCGGCGGGTCCTGTTCGTCGGGGAAATTCCAAAAGGACCGACCGGAAAGATCCAGCGCATTGGACTTGCAAAAGCGCTCGGACTCGCGCCGTGAAAATTTGTGTGTTTGGGGCGGGCGCTATCGGAGGATATCTCGGCGGGATGCTCGCCCGTGCGGGTTGCGAGGTGTCGTTGGTTGCGCGGGGGCCTCACCTTGCGGCCATCCAAAAGAACGGCCTCACGCTATGGCGTGATGGAAAATCGCAAACACATGCGATTACAGCCACGGACTCCGCTGCGGAACTTGGGCCCCAGGATTTCGTGCTTGTGACACTCAAAGCGCATGCCTTATCAGGCGTGGTGGCCGATGTACGCAAGCTCCTCGGGCCGGACACCGCTGTTGTCAGTGCGGTTAATGGGCTCCCTTGGTGGTATTTCCATGGTCTTGATTCGGCTAACACCGAACGCCCCTTGGAAAGTGTTGATCCAGGGGGCTTGATATGGAGAGGAATAGGTCCCGAACGCGCAATCGGTTGTGTCGTGTACCCGTCCGTCGAGGTGCCTGAGCCAGGGGTGATAAGGCATCTGTCTGACGATAAATTTAGTCTAGGCGAACCGTCGGGGGAAAGAAGCGAGCGCGTCCGAACCCTGGCAAGAGTGTTCATTGATGCGGGCTTAAAGGCACCGGTGCGGCCACGGATCCGCGACGAAATCTGGGTCAAGCTGTGGGGGAATCTTTCCTTTAACCCGCTTAGCGCGTTGACGATGGCCACCCTCGATGTTCTTGCCGGCGATGCAGGTATTCGTGTCATTGCAAGGGCGATGATGGTAGAGGCGCAAGCCGTTGGGGAAAAACACGGTATCCGGTTTGCTGTGGATGTTGATAGGCGGATCGACGCTGCTGCGTCCGTTGGTGCGCACCGGACGTCGATGTTGCAAGACCTCGAGCAAGGAAGGCCTCTCGAAATTGCTGCGCTGGTGGAGTCGGTGATGGAAGTTGCTCGTCTCGTTGGGCAACCAACGCCAACGATCGATCTCGTTCATGCCTTATTGCGGCAACGAATTCGTGCGCGTGACAGCTAGCGTTCGGTCGATATTGATGGGGTGGTATTCAGCTATCTGCTGAGGCGGCTTTTCGCGGTAAGCTAGGTTTGTAACTAGGGGGTTTTGAGATGAACAGTGTGCACTTTGGGGTGACCGTACCGCAGATCAAACGACCGTGGGTGGCGGCAGCAGATGCCGCGCAAAGTTTTGAAGCGCAGGGGTTTGATTCTATTTGGGTTTGTGATCATTTTTACGGGCCGCAGTCGCCACAACTTCCTATTCTAGAAGCATGGTCGATGGTGTCGGCGCTCGCTGCGATCACCAAAAGGGTAGAGATTGGTACGCTCGTCACTCCCGCCGGAATGCGCAACCCCGCGCAATTGGGCAAGATCATTGCAACGGCCGACAATATCGCCGGGGGACGTGTTATTGCCGGGCTTGGAGCCGGATGGATGCCGCGTGAATTCACCGATTTTGACACCCCCTTTCTATCGACGGGCGAGCGCTTGGCACAATTAGCTGAGACGGTCGAGTTGCTGAAACGAATGTGGGGTGAGGAGGAGGAAATCAGCTACCGCGGTCGGTATGTCAAGACGGAAAATGTCGTTTGCCAACCCAAGCCGCCGCGACGGGTTCCTATCCTGATCGGCGGAGCGGGTGAAAAGGTGACGCTGAAACTTGCCGCCCAGGAAGCGGACATCTGGAACAACCTGGCCGCCCACCACCGGGTGCTGGAACACAAAATCGACGTGCTGAAACGACATTGCGATACGGTGGGCCGGGATTTTGGTGAAATAAGGCCAAGTCAACAGTGTTTGGTGACGATTGCACGTACTGCGGAAGAAGCAGGACCGATGGCGGATCGGGCGCAGAAAATTTTTGGTGGTCACATGGGCGATCCGAAAGGACCGATCGCGATCACGGGCACTCCTGACCAGTGTTGTGAAGCGATCCAGAAACACGTTGAGATGGGTTGCACCATGTTAGTCATGGAATTTTTTGGTAAAGATACCGTTGAACCGGCGGCATTGTTTGCGGAGGAAGTCCTTCCGCAGTTTCATTGACGCGACCGACCCGTGGTGGTCATCCAACGGGCATACTATTTTCTATTGGAGGCGGCGGACGCGACTGCTTGAGCGCCAATCCTCGCCCGCCGAGACACAGTCGGCGCGGGCGTAGTGCGTTGAGATTGAACGTCTGAATACGGTGTCGCGGTTTCGACCCGATCCATGGATCAAGAGCGGATGAAAAAATAGGGTGTCACCAGGCTCCATTTCGATGTGCACACGTTCTTCGAGGTTGGGCGCCTCAACTCCGTAAAACGCAAAATTGACGTATTCCCAATCCGGGTTTGCGTGCTTCAGTAGAGGTCCCTTGTGACTGCCGGGTATCACTGCTAAGCAACCAGTACGGCGGGTCGAAGGAAGAATCGCGGTCCAGGTCGCAACGATCGACTCGGGTGGCCTTAAACGGAAATAACGTAGATCCTGATGCAGGGGATGGCGTCCATCGACGCCAGGCGGTTTGTTGAAGACGTTGGTGACGATCGAGTAAAGCTCGTGACTTCCGAGCAATTCAACGACTGGTGCTAACAAGGCAGGATGTCGTACGTATTCGTAGAGTTCGGGATCGTCCTCGAAATTTAGTAGCTTATTGATAGCGTGCAGCGGAGTGTGCGGTGTGACTGCACCCTTAGCGACCATAACGTCCTGCATGAGTTTCATCTCGCTGACTGGTGTTGCCGCACCCTCAACAAATTCGATGAATCGATGGTTGTAGCGTTCGAGTGAGTCGGTGTCGACAAGCCCTGAAAGCAGCAAATAACCGTTGGCTTGGTAGCTTGCTCGTTGTGTTTCGGTAAGCATTGCTAGCTCTCCGGCGCTAACGCTTCGATGGTTCTTAGGGTGTCATCGAAATAATCGTTGGCGGGGATGGCGACAGGGAAAATCATGCTTGAATCGAGCCCCGCCTCTTGGTACTCCGCAAGACGCGCGTGAATGTCGGTTGTGCTACCAATCAAGGTTCGGTCACGAATAAATGTCTCCGGTACGGTCGCCAGCGCTGTTTCCCTTTCGCCGGCGCGCCAGAGCGTTTGAATTTCTTTGCAGAGTTCCGCATGTCCTTCGCGAGCGAACATTTTTTGGTAGACGGGGGCCATCACGTAGGTAAGTAGTTCACGTTGGTATCGTTCGCGAACTAGTTCGTAGTCTTCGGTAACCGTCGATCGAAAAAAGATCACGTATTCAAAATTCTCCAGTGATCGACCGACGCGACGGGCGCCTTCGGCAATTTTCCCTTTTGCATGGACAAGATCGCCAACGCTGACGAAGTTTAGGATGACGCCGTCTGCAATCTCTCCTGCGAGTTGCAACATACGGTCGTTCAAGGCTGCCAGATAGATTGGAACCGTGGATTTTGGCGTCGTCGTTAAGGAGGCTCGGCGATACAACCATCGGCCCGATTCCGTCGTCACTCGCTCCCCGGCGAAGAATCGGCGGACCAATTCCACGCATTCGCGAGTTAGAGTGAGGGGCGAGTCGCCCCAGGGTGTTGCGTGCCAGTCCTGAATAATGATCGGCGTGCTGGTGCCCAGTCCGAGCACGAATCCGCCGGCTGCCATGTCGCTGAGGCTGGCGGCGGTCATGGCAAGCAACAACGGGTCCCGAGTTTGCATCGGGAAGATGGCTGATCCGACTCGCCCTTTGGTTAACGCTCCGGCGATGGAAGCGGCCGCGGTCACGGCATCGGTGCCCGTAATTTCAGAGACCCATGCCCCTTCCCAGCCGAGTGCTTCAGCGCGTCGAACAAGGTCAACGTTTTCAGCGATCGAACGGCCGCATTGAGAGAGATCGAGGCGTGGGAGCATGTCACGATGATACCGTAAAGGCGGTGGATTTCGCCGACGCCATAAGGCGTTATCATGGAATCCATTGGAAGGGGGTATTTATGGAATTACGAGATGTCTTGTATGAAACCGACGAGCGATTGGCGTACATCACGCTGAATCGACCGGAAAAGCTTAACGCACTCAGCAATAACCTGCGTGGTGAGTTGATGGAGGCGATGCGGGAGGCTGAGGCCGACGACCAGATTGGAGTGATCGTTTTGCGGGCCGCGGGACGATCGTTTTCGGCGGGCTATGACTTAACGCCGGCACGATCTGCTGACGATGACCTATTTGTTGATCCGCGATCGAAACTACCGCGGACGGGCACGACGCATCCTGGAAATCAGCAATGGGCGAGACACGTGGTCATGACGAACTGGACGATATGGGAGCTTGCTAAGCCCGTTGTCGCCCAAATTCAGGGACACTGTTTGGCCGGCGGGACGGAGTTGGCGTCGGTGTGTGATTTTCGGATTGTTGCTGAAGATGCCCAGATTGGATATCCCCCGGTCCGGGCAATGACAACGATGGATATGATGTGGACCCCGTGGCTACTGCCTCCGGCGAAGGCTCGAGAATTCGCGTACGTGGGTGATTCGTTTTCGGGCAATGAAATGGAACGTCTCGGTTGGGCTAACTATGCCGTGGTTAAGGAAGAGTTGGGAGCCTTTACCGAAAAATTCGCGCGCCGGATGGCGCACGTGGACAACGAAATGCTGATGTATTCCAAGCGGTCGGTTAATCGTCAATACGAAACAATGGGTATCCGCGAGGGGTTGCACTCGGGAACGGAAATACAGGCTTTGAGTGCGATGCGCGCGGCGGGATCGGAATGGGGCCGTCGGGTACGTGATGAAGGTCTGAAGGCCGCGCTCGAGTGGCGTGATGGCCCATTCCGGGATTTTCGAGGGGCCTACGAGAGCGCACCCAAGGACCGCCCTGTCGCGGGTATGGAGCCGAAGAAAAAGTCCGATCAGTCGGATAGCGGATCCGGTGAGGACTGAGCGGTTGTGTCAAGACTTGATGGTAAAACGGCACTAATCACAGGGGCTGCCAGCGGAATCGGGCGGGCAAGTGCGGAACGGATGGCATCCGAAGGCGCGGCGATTATGTGTGCCGATATCGATGGGGATGGGGCGGAACAAACGGCCTTGACCATCGGACAGCGCGGAGGCAAGGCGTCCTTCCTTGCACTCGACGTGTCGTCGGAGTCCGAGGTCAAAGAGGCCGTGGAGCAAACGGTCCGTGAACTCGGCGGTCTGGATATTCTCTTTAACAATGCGGGCGTCGGCGGTGGTGACATTGGCTGGGACGACACCATCGCCATTAATCTGAGCGGGGTCTATTACGGGCTTTTCCACGGTATACCGGTCATGGTGGAACGAGGTGGTGGAGCAATCATCAATACCGCGTCGATCGCGGGATTGGTTGGCCTTACCTTGGGCTCTATATCGGAAGACCAGCCGGTTGAGATGGTGCCAGGGACGGGTGCATACATTGCCGCGAAACACGGCGTGGTTGGACTAACCAAACAATTCGCCGTCGCATTTGGTGCCAAGGGCATCCGGGTTAACGCGATCGCACCCGGTTATATTGAAACCCCGATGACGGAAGGTATCCGGGAGGTTGATGGTGCGACGGAATACTTAACATCGTTGCACCCGCTGGGGCGGTTGGGACAGCCTGAAGAAATTGCAGCCGTGGCGGCGTTTTTGGCGAGTGACGAAGCGAGTTTTATTAACGGTATCGTTCTTCCGGTGGACGGGGGTTACACCGCGCGCTAGTCGGACGAGTGATCGATCGAAAGCAACGCGTCACTGACCATGGGTAACACGTCAGCTCACGATGCGTTTTTTCTGGTGACGATAAGCCAGGCGTCGACTTCGTCTCGACAACGAAGTGCTTCGATGTCGGGTTCTGAGTATAGAGAGGTCTTGTAGCGGGATGGGTTTGCGCCGTGCACGGTTTCGTTGCAGCGTTTTTGCATGTGCGCGTAGTGCAGACCGGAGTGCGAGTCGGTCTCGAAATCCATGAAACGACACAAGCAGCTCTCCACATTCTTTTGGTAAGAAACGTTGGCGTCGAGGTCAGATTCTTCGAACGAGCATGCCGCTAACGCCAGTACAAATAGCACAATGCTGAATTGGCTTCGATTGACCACGTTTAGACGGGTACGTTGCCCTGGATGACGATGCGGGACATGGATCGTGGCTCGTCGTAGTCCAGGATGGCGGTATGCATCACCGAGCGATTATCCCAGATGACCAAGTCGCCCGTAGACCATCGATGGCGGTAGGTGAATTCTTCAGTAACAGCATGCAGCCAAAGGGGCCAGAGTAATCGCTCGCTCTCGCGCTCAGTCACGTCGACGATGTGCGATGTAAATTCCGGGTTGACGTACAGTGCCTTACGGCCTGTTTCATCGTGCGTACGTACGACCGGATGCACGGAATCGGGAACATGTTCGCCAAACCCCTTGCCGACGTGAAATGCGTGTAGACCCTCAAGCTCGTCTTGTGTTGCCAAGTGCCGACGAAACATCCGGCGCTTGTCGAGGGATGCACGATCGAGAGATTCGTAGGCGAGATGTTGATTAGCGTAGCCGGTGTCTCCGCCCGAGATCGGGATCGTTTGTGCGTGCAACATGGTGATCCACGGCGGTGTCGGATGCCAGGTCATATCCGAATGCCAGGCACCGAAGCCCTTGCCTTTCACATCGCCTTGATTGGCGAGTTTCTGTACGTAGGGGTTTTTACGCGCCACTGACGATGGATGCGTCATCAACTCACCCCAGCCTCGTCCGAAGTCCATGAGTTGCTGCGACGTCAACTGCTGCTTGGCGATGACCAGGAGTTGATGTTCGAGAAGCAGCGCGCGTAGCTCGTCGACAGCTCTACCGCCGTCTTTTGCCAGATCGAGTTGACGGATCCTCAAGCCCAACGCGGGCGCTGCCGATTCTGCTTTCAAGGTGTGGACGCTTCAGACATAAAAGTGATCAGCCTCGAGACCAGAATTCACAGCCAAGACGGCTTTCCCGCGTCGACGATGCATTTCCCGATCCCAATGATCTTCATTGCATTTTCTACCCAACCTTGCCGTAACGATGAGTATCGTGACGGACTACGCATTAGTCCACCAGGCCGACACGAAGCACCGTTTATACAAAAACGGTTGTTTTGATCAAGGTTCAATGAGTCGGCTAGCCATCGACATCTCGATAGAGTTTGCCGCGACGGCGGACGGGTTCGAGGAGTGTCCAATCACCTTCCTCGATCGTAAACCCTTTGGGGAATGGAGGTCGGGGCTCCATCCCGAGCGCCTGCATGACTCGATCGTCGCGGTAGTAACACTGCGCGGTAATGCTCACTAACGTACGTAAGAAAGGGTTCAACGTCCGACTCAAGTGCTCTGCCATGGCGCGCCTATCGGTTTCGCTGAGAGCTGCAAACCCGACACCGTCGTGGTCGCGTATCGCTTGTTGATCGATGTCTTCGAGCCCGGCCTCAAACATATCCGTGTACGAACGTGCCGTGACGAGAATGTCCTTAAAGATTAACGGGTCGTCTGCGCCTGGGGCATCGTAGTCTCTGCTTGCAGGGATTATGGATCCGATCAGCGTCCGGAGTATTTCGCGTTGTGGCTCGGACAGAGGCAAATCGCTTGCCAACAGAGTTTCTTCGTTACTCATCGTTAGCTCTCAATCGAACAGGGTGGTGAGGCGTTTTTTCATGGTGTCGCCAATGTAGAGCGACAAGGCTTGAATAGTCCGGGTTGGATTGACGCCGGCCGAGGTCACGAAAATGCTGCCATCGACGACAAAGAGATTGCGCACGTCGTGGCTGCGGCCCCATTCGTTGACGACAGAGTGTTCTGGATCGACCCCCATGCGCGTTGTTCCCATCAGATGCCAGCCGCCCACGGCGATCGGAGCTTCGGTCATGACGTCGGTTGCCCCGGCCGCCTCAAGTATTTCCACACCTCGGTCGACCGCGTAATCGAGCATGCGGCGACTGTTATCGGACAGTTTGTACGTGATTTTTGGCGCGGGGATCCCATCGCTATCTTTGAGCTCTGGATCAAGGGAGACGGTGTTGTGCGGCTCGGGTAAATCTTCACAGATAGCGACCATGCCGGTGATTTGATTGAAGAGTTCACGGTATCTTTGATGATGTTCTTCGCCCCACGGAATCCGACCCGAGAACATCCCGGTTAGGGCGGTCGCAACGGGACCGCGACCGCGTGTGATTTCGTAGGTAAAGCCCCGGACAAAATCTCGTGAGCGATCCGTCTCGTAAAATTGTTGGCTCCAAATACAATTGCCCGGCCCCATGTACCCGTCTAAAGGTTGGTCGAAAATGCCTTGGATCGATGCGTAGGGGTGAAACATAAGGTTCTTGCCGACGAGGCCATTACGATTTGCGAGTCCGTTCGGGAATCGATTCGACACTGAATTCAGTAGGATGCGAGGTGTGCCCACGCCGTTACAGGCCAATACCACGACTTCTGCTGCCTGGAAATGTTCGTTGCCATCGACATCGTAATAGGTCACACCCGATGCCATATCGTTTTCGTTGACGGAAATTTCACGAACGCGACAGCGCGTCCGTACTTCTACGCCAGCTCGTATCGCGTGCGGCCAATAGGTAATGTCGGAACTCGCCTTCGCGCCTTGGGCGCACCCGACGGTGCAAGCACCAAGGTTGGCGCATTTGTCGCGTCCGTCGTAGGTCGTGGAGGCGATGGCGGAGTCCGATGGCCACCAGTGCCAACCCATCGCGTTGAACCCTTTGCCAAGAACCTGGCCTGATTTACCTAAGGGTAACGGTGGCATGACGGCGGGTTTCGGTGGATA
>DCBA01000003.1:79670-81562 GCA_002313255.1 Gammaproteobacteria bacterium UBA1119
ATAGTCGAGGGGCCAATCATCGGCAACGTTGTCGAGCGTTTTTACCCGAAAATCCGAAGGATGAAATCTTGGATAATGGCCTGCATAGAGGATGGTGCTACCACCGACGCCGTTGAAATTCGCGACTGAGATGGGCGAATCTTGATCATTGACTGGGTAATCGGTGATACGTTTGCGTTGGTTTGGGCTGATGCTGAAGTCGCTGTATTGTCGAGATTCCCAATCTTTGCCAGCACTCGGATATTCGGCGGGATTTAACCAATCGCCTTGTTCCAGACAAACGATACGCATACGCGTTTCCGCCAGAGTCCAAGCTAAGGCTGCTCCAGAAGCGCCTGCACCGATGATTAGGATGTCGACCGGATCGTTAGACACGTTGGATCACTCCTTCCGCTGGCCGAGATATGCCTTAGCGTTGACAGCACGAGCCCAAGCCACACGCGAAGGCTGCTTTGATGGCGCAAGCGTGGCTGAACTACCTGCCAAAGCGATACCTGAGTTTGGCGACTAGCGAATCGACCACGGGTTCGTCGATCGCCTCGGTGAAAAGGTCACCAAATCCATCGTCTAAATCGCTGATCGCCAAGTTGCTACCTCGAGTGTAGACGACGAACAGATCGGAGAGTGGCCCAAGTTCCCATCGGTATCGAAGTTGAGCTGTCAGCCGCGATAACGAAAAATCTTCGTTGCTTGTGCCGTCAGCCAGGTCTCTCGCGACCAATTCGCCTTCGGACTCCGGGATTCGGTAATAACTCAGAGACTTCGCCCGAATGCCCGCCCATTGCATGGTGAGCCGGAGTTGTTGGCGGGCACTGAAGAAATAATCCATTTCGATCCTGGGTTGGAAATCGTCGGCTTCGTAGGTCGCTAAATTCCGGCCCCAGCGGTGCAATAACCATCCGTCACGTTTCTTGAAACGAAGGTCGAGATCGAACGACATCCGATCGCTAGCCTGCAACGTAAATCCGAAGTCGGCGCTATAACCCCACTTACCATCGAGTTCTTCTTGTTGTGCCCCGAAGGTTCCGCTCCATGCGAATCGCTTGGCTGAATTGGTGCCGTAGGCGACGTGCGTAAACAAGCGACCATCGACCTTGAACATGCCGTTACCACGGCTGTTGATATCGTCCCATTTCGGGGCGTAGTAATTGACCGAAAGCCTCAGGCTCGAGTAGTTGGGAAATTCAAACCCTTGCCCCGTATACACGCCTAGGCGGGTGAGGAACCCGTCGGTATTGGACTGCGCCCCTATGAAAGCCGACGTTGTCACCTGGCGGAAGTACTTCAGACCGTGTCCCACAAACCGGTACACGCCGTACTGCGTAGCGATCATGTCGTTTTGGCTAATGAAGCCTAGATCGCTGATGTCCAGATTTTGGTCGATATAGTCCAACTCGAAGCTGTGGTTGATACCGCGTCGTTGCGCGATTCGCACGTCGACGAATCCCCCATAACCGGGCTGTTCGCCGACGTCGCTGTATAGGAGCTGCCCATCGATCTGAACCTTGCCTTTTGACGACAGAAGGTGGGCGTCAATGCCGTGCGTCATGGCATTGTCGTCTGGCAGCGATACTACTGTCCCGATGTAACCGATGGAGCGGCGGGCACCATCGCTCTGTTCGTACAAAGCGCGTACGACACCGAAGTCACGCCCGTCTTCTTGAACGGTGATCCGTTCGCCCGTCGCTTTTACAAAGCCTGGAAGTTCAACCTCGTCTTCGAAGGCAGCCAAGACGCCGTAACGCATTCGACCCGAACTTCCCGTTAGTTTGACGGCGCCGAGAAGGTCGGTGGGCTTGCCTAGTTCGACAGAGGCAACGTCGACATCGTCCGGGACGGATACGTGACGCGGCGGACCACCAATTCGCCGCGTATTCAAGAACGTCGTTGGC